>DASXNK010000019.1 GCA_036495095.1 Candidatus Dormiibacterota bacterium
AATGTCGTGGAGCGCGAGGGGATCTCGGTGTGGCACCCGTCGCGGTTCATCCTGGTGGGGACGATGAACCCGGAGGAGGGCGAGCTGCGGCCGCAGCTGCTCGACCGCTTCGGGCTCTGCGTCGACGTCCGCGGCCTGCGCTCGGTCGACGAGCGGGTCGAGATCGTCGCCCGCCGCGAGCTCTTCGAGGAGGATCCCGACGCCTTCCTGGTCAGCTACGAGGAGTCGGAGCAGGCCGAGGCCGAGCGCATCGCCGGCGCCATCGCCAACCTTCCCGGGGTGCAGGTCGAGCGTCAGGTGCTGGTGGCGATCGCCGCCCTCGGCATCGAGCTCGACGTCGACGGTCACCGCGCCGACCTGGTCACGCGCAAGGCGGCCCAGGCGCTCACCGCCTACGAGGGCCGGCCCCGGGTCGGCCTCAAGGAGGTCGAGCGGGTGGCCCCGACCGTGCTCGCGCACCGGGTCAAGCCCTCCCCCCAGGGCGGCCAGCGCACCGTCAACATCGGCGAGATCCTCCGCAACGCCGTCGGCGCCGACTGAGGCGCCGCCCGCAACACCACGGTCCGGTGGACGGTCGTACACCAGTAGTGGTGTGGGATCCCCGGGGTGCCGGGAGAGGAGGGAGTCGATGCGCCGACTGCGCGTGGCCGCAGCGCTGGCCGTGCTGTTCGCGGGTGTGAGTCTCAGCGCGGCGCCGGTGGTCCCGACCGCCGCGGCCCCCGCGGTCGCCCCGGTGGTCCGGTCCGAGGTGGCCTTCACCGTGACCAACCCCGCCGATCCCGGGCACACGTCCACCGTCCGGGGCACCCTGGTTCGCCCCGCCGGCTGCACCAGCTCGGTGCTCCTCGCCGAGCACGGCCTCTCCTACGGCCGCTGGGCCTGGGACTTCCCGCTCGATCCCGCCACCTACTCGATGGCCCAGGGGCTGGCCCAGCGCGGCCACGCCATGCTCGCCATCGACGAGCTCGGCTACGGCGCCTCCGACCACCCCAACGGCTACACCCTCTCGGTGCAGGCCTACGCCGCGATCACCGACCAGATCGTCCAGCAGCTGCGCCGCGGCGGCTACGCGTCCCCCTCGGGGGTGGCGCCGGCGTTCACCCACGTCGGTCTCATCGGCCACTCCGCCGGCAGCGAGATCGTCGAGCTGGCGGCGGGGATGTTCGGCGACGCCGACGCGCTCATCGTCACCGGCTACGAGCACACCCCCACCGGCGTGTCCCAGGACTGGCTCGCCCGGGAGTGGATCCCCGGCGACAACACCCGGGCGGCGCAGGGCGACTACGAGTACTTCGAGACCGATCCGCAGACCCGCGCCGCCGACATGTACGCCGCCGCCGCCGCCGACCCGGCGGTGATCGCGCGCGACAACGCGATGGCCAACCTCACCCCCTCGGCGGAGATCTGGTCGATCGGCCCGCAGCCCTCGCGGGCGGTCATCGGCGCCATCACCGCACCCCTGCTGGTGATCCTCGCCCAGAACGACGTGCTCTTCCCCCCGGCGGGCGCGGACACGGAGATGTCGCTCTTCGCCGCCGCCCAGGACAAGACCCTGAGCATCGTGGGCGGCGCCGGCCACGTCCTGACCCTGCACCGCAGCGCCCCCCTGACCACCGCGGTGGTCGCGTCGTGGCTCGAGAACCACGAGGCGGTGATGCCCCGCTGCTGAGGCGGGGAGGCTGCTAGCCGATCGCCCGCAGCTCCTCGTCGGGCTCCTCCTCGAGGCGGCGGGGGCGCCGGTCGAGGACGGTCTGGCGGAGCAGCCGCTGGAGCACGCCGCCGCTGACCTCGACCGGCACCTCGGTGGGCTTGCGGTCGAGCACCCGGCGGGTGATGTGCACGCCGTGGCGGGGCAGGATCCGGCGGAGGTAGCCCCAGGTGTCGTAGAGGCCGGTGGAGACCGACTCGTAGCCGTGCTGGAGGACCATCAGCCGCGCCGAGAACGACATGATCTCGTGGAAGAACATCTTCTCGTCGTCGGGACGCGGCTCGATCAGCAGGATGTCGACGTCGGGATGTCGGTTGCGCACGTTGCGGATGTGGTCGCGCAGCCCGTCGTGGAGCATGCCGCGCAGCACCTGGTTGTAGACGCCGCGCAGGCCCAGGTCGCTGAGCCGGCTGCCCATCTGCCCGCCCATCTGCTCGCGCATCGCGTCGGAGACGTTCATCGCCCGCGCGTCGAGGGGCACGATCGGGTTGACCACCACGATCAGGCTCGCCCCCTGCTCGACGGCGACGTCGATCGAGGCATTCCCCTTGATGCCGCCGTCGACGTAGTCGACGCCGTCGATCCGGATCGGCTTGAAGAGCACCGGCAGGGCCGAGCTCGCCGCCGCGGCGCGGCTGATCGGGACGTGGGCGTTCCGGAAGCGCGAGAACACCACCCGCTCGTCGGAGTCGAGCGCGCAGGCGACGATGTGCAGCTCGGGGTCGAGCTCGCGGAAGTCGTCGGTCAGGCCGGGCAGGCTGAAGATGTTGTGCAGGTATCCGGAGAGCGCGCCGTGGTCGAAGATCCCGGTGGGCAGGAGCGGGCTCAGCATCCCGAGGAAGTCGAGGCCGCCCAGCTTGCCGGGGTGGCGGGCCAGCTCCCAGGCCATGTCCCGGAGCAGGCCGGGCAGGCGGAGCATCCGGGTGGCGAGCTCGGCGACGTTGGGCCGGTAGAGGTCGAGCTGGGTGGGCGGACGGAGGTCGCGGTTGATCCCCGCCATCCCCATCGCCATCGCCGAGGGGCTGACCCCGTTGGCGAGCAGGGCGCCGGCGATCGAGCCCGCGCTGGTGCCCACGAAGATGTCGAAGTCGTTGACGGTGAGGTCGACGAGGAGATCGTCGAGCGCCCGCAGCGCCCCGATCTCGTAGGCGAGGCCGGTGATCCCACCGCCGCAGAGCACCAGGGCGCGCTTGCCGCCGGTGGGGTCGGGTCGAGGTCCGCCATTGGGCTGCTGACCGGCGGCTGACCGCATGACCCGATGATACGGGTAGACGATTCGCGCAAGGTACCCTCCGCCCGGGGGATGGACGAGGTGAGGCGATGGAGGTGGTGCCCGGTTTCCACGTCGGGGAGCGGACCCGGGGCGGACGGGTCTACCTGCTCGCCGACGCCGCCGGCTGCGTGCTCGTCGACACCGGGGCCGCGGACGGCACCCTCGGCGCCGGGCAGCTGCTCGAGGCGGCGGGGCGGCGCGCCTCCGAGGTCCGGCTGATCCTGCTCACCCACGCCCACCCCGGTCACGCCGGCAACGCCGCCGAGCTCCGCCGGCTCACCGGGGCTCCGCTGGCGGCAAGCGACGCCGCCGCGCGGGCGCTCGCCCACCCCGAGCCGTCCCGCCGGGGCCCGCTCGGCCGTCTGCTCGGCGGCTCCGAGCCGGCCGCGCCGGTGCTGGTCGACTGGCTCCTCGAGGCGGGGGAGGAGATCGACCTGGCCGGCGGCATCACCGTGGTGGGCAGCTGGGGCCACGCCGCCGGGCACCTCTCCTTCCACCTCCACGGGCCCGACGCCCTCTGCCTCGGCGACGCCGCGTCGGTGGGCGGCGACGGCATCGGGCCGCCCCCGCTGCGGCCCTGCGCCGACCTGGTCGCCGCCGCGGTGAGCCTGCGGCGGCTCCGCGCCATCGGCGCCCGGGTCCTCGCCCCCGGCCACGGCCGTCCCTCGGTGGACGGCCGGCTGCCCGCGCGCCGCCCCCGCTGACCGGCCGGACGCGGCCGTCTGGATACACTGCGCCGGTGAGCGAAGCCCAGAGCCAGGCGATGCGGCGCATCCGCAACTTCTCGATCATCGCCCACATC
This sequence comes from Candidatus Dormiibacterota bacterium, assembly GCA_036495095.1. Lineage (NCBI taxonomy): Bacteria > Bacillati > Candidatus Dormiibacterota > Candidatus Dormiibacterota bacterium. The sequence goes on from DASXNK010000019.1 coordinate 3,784, forward strand.
GACCACGGCAAGTCGACGCTCGCCGACCGGCTGCTCGAGTTCACCGACACGGTCGCGATGCGGGACATGCAGGACCAGCTGCTCGACACCCTCGACCTCGAGCGCGAGCGGGGCATCACCATCAAGGCGCAGGCGGTGCGGCTGCAGTACACCGCCTCCGACGGTGAGACCTACGAGCTCAACCTCATCGACACCCCGGGCCACGTCGACTTCGCCTACGAGGTGTCGCGCTCGCTGGCGGCGTGCGACGGCGCCATCCTCGTCGTCGACGCCGCCCAGGGCATTGAGGCGCAGACCCTCGCCAACGTGTACCAGGCGCTGGAGAACGACCTCGCGATCGTCCCTGTGATCAACAAGATCGACCTCCCCGCCGCCGATCCGGAGCTGGTGCGCAAGGAGATCGAGGAGGTGATCGGCCTGCCCGGCGAGGACTGCATCCTCGCCAGCGCGCGCGAGGGCATCGGCACCCGCGACATCCTCGAGGCGGTGGTGCAGCGGGTGCCGCCGCCCCGAGGCGATCCCGACGCTCCGCTGAAGGCGCTCATCTTCGACAGCAAGTACGACATCTACCGCGGCGTCGTCGTCTACGTGCGCATCGTCGACGGTTCGATCCGCCCGGGGATGCGGATGCGGATGATGCACAGCGGGAAGGACTTCGTCGTCGACGAGGTCGGCGTGTTCCGGCCGATGATGACCCCAATCGGCGAGCTCGCCTCCGGCGAGGTGGGCTACGTGATCGCGTCCATCAAGAACGTCGGCGACAGCCGCGTCGGCGACACCATCACCGACGCCGAGCGGCCCACCGAGGCGCCGCTGCCCGGTTACCGCCAGGCCACCCCGATGGTCTTCGCCGGCCTCTTCCCCATCGACAGCGAGGACGTCCAGGACCTGAAGGAGGCGCTCGGCAAGCTCCAGCTCAACGACGCCTCGCTGGTCTGGGAGCCGGAGTCCTCGGCGGCGCTGGGCTTCGGCTTCCGCTGCGGCTTCCTCGGGCTGCTCCACATGGAGATCGTCCAGGAGCGGCTGGAGCGCGAGTCGGGGCTGTCGCTGATCGCCACCGCTCCCACCGTCGAGTACCGGGTGCGGCTGCGCAACGGCGACGTCATCGCCGTCGACAACCCCGAGATGCTCCCCGACCCCACCCACATCGAGGCCATCGAGGAGCCGCGCACCAAGGCCACGGTGATGGTGCCCAAGACCTATGTCGGCGCGATGATGGAGCTCTGCCAGGAGCGTCGCGGCGAGTTCCTCGACATGCAGTACCAGGCCGGCGACCGGGTGGTGCTCAGCTACGACCTCCCCCTCGGCGAGATCATCCACGACTTCTACGACCAGCTGAAGTCGCGGAGCAAGGGCTACGCCTCGCTCGACTACGAGATGAACGGGTTCCGTGCCGAGAAGCTGGTCAAGCTCGACGTGCTGGTGACCGGCCAGCCGGTCGACGCGCTGAGCATGATCGTCCACCGCGACAAGGCCAACGAGCAGGGCCGCCGGCTGGTCGAGCGGCTCAAGAAGCTGATCCCCCGGCAGCTCTTCGAGGTGCCCATCCAGGCGGCCATCGGCGGCAAGATCGTCGCCCGCGAGACCGTCTCGGCGCAGCGCAAGGACGTGATCGCCAAGTGCTACGGCGGCGACATCACCCGCAAGCGCAAGCTGCTCGAGAAGCAGAAGGAGGGCAAGAAGCGGATGAAGCGGGTCGGCAACGTCGACATCCCGCAGGAGGCCTTCATGGCCGTCCTGCAGCTCGACGACTGATCGCGATGCCGCGCGCCCAGAAGAAGCGTGCCGCCCGGGCGGCCTCCGTCCCCGGAGCCGTGCCCGAGCCGGTCCGCGCACCCGGCCCGGAGGCGGGCCCGTCCGACGCCGCCCCCGCCGATCAGCCGCAGCCCTGGCCGGCGCGCTCGCTGCTGGTCCTCGCCGGGCTGGTCGCCGCCCTCCAGGTGCCCCTCGCCCTGCTCGACCTCCTCCGCGACCACCACCGCTACGGCTTCCTCGTCTATCTGGTGGTGACCCTGGCCCCGGTGTCGCTGCTCCAGCAGGCGCAGCTGCTCGCCGCCTATGTCATCGCCATGCCGGTGGCCGCCCGGCTGGCCCACGAGGGCCGGCCGATGCGCCTCTCCGAGACCATGTCGGTGGCGGCGATCGTGCTCATCCTGCTCTCCAGCCTGTGGCAGCTCGCCCTCCACCTCGGCGGCGGCCACGGGGTGGGGGAGAACGGCCAGGTGCACGCCGGCGCGCTCGCGGCGGGCGCCGCCGCCGACATCGGTGCGCTGGTCGGCGGCAGCCTCCTGTACCCGTGGCTCTACCGCCGCTTCTGGATGCGGCGGCGGAGGCTGCGCCGGTGACCGCCGGGGTGCGCTCCCTCTACCTCCACATCCCGTTCTGCGAGCGGAAGTGCGAGTACTGCGACTTCGCCTCGGTGGCGGGCCGGCGGGGCGAGGCCGCCTACGTCGAGGCGCTCCGCGGCGAGATCCGCCGGCTCGCCGCCGCGCTCCCCGGCACCGAGCTCGACACCGTCTTCATCGGCGGCGGCACCCCCGGGCTGATCGAGCCGGCCCGGCTGCGATCGGTGCTCGACGAGGTGCGCTCCGGCTTCGCGCTCACCCCCGGCGCCGAGGTCACGATCGAGGCCAACCCCTCCAGCACCGGCGCCGAGCGCGCCGCCGCCTGGCGCGAGGCGGGCTGCACCCGGGTCTCGCTCGGGGTGCAGAGCCTGGAGCCGGACGTGCTCACCTTCCTGGGGCGGGTGCACGGCCCCGAGCGCGCCCTCGCCGCGGTGGGGGAGGTGCGCGCCGGGGGCTTCGAGCGGCTCAGCTGCGACCTCATCTACGCCGTCCCCGGCCTCGACGACGCCCGCTGGTCCGCGACCGTCGAGCGCGTCCTCGAGCTCGACCCCGGCCACCTCTCCTGCTACGAGCTCACCGTCGAGGAGGGCACCCCGCTGCACCGCTCGGTGGGGCGCGGCGCGGTGCGGGTGGTCGACGCCGACACCGCCCTGCGCCAGCACTGGATCGCCGTGGACCTCGCCGCCGCCGCCGGCTACCGGCAGTACGAGGTCAGCAACCTCGCCCGGCCGGGTGCCGAGTGCCGCCACAACCTCGTCTACTGGGGCAACCACCACTACCTCGCCGCCGGCTGCGGCGCCCACGGCCACCTGCCCCCGGAGGCGGCGCGGTCGCTCGGCCTCGTCGACGACCCCGGCGACGCGGTCGCGGTGCGCTACTGGCACGTGCGCAGCCCCGACCGCTTCACCGCCATCGCCGGCGCCGGGCGGCTTCCCGTCGAGGGCATCGAGCTGGTGGGGGCCGCCGCCCACGAGGCGGAGCGGGTGATGGTCGGCCTCCGGCTCGCCGCCGGGGTGCGCCTGGCCGGGGAGGGCGCCCACCGGGAGGCGTCGGCGCTCGCCGCCCGTGGGCTGCTGGACTGGGACGGGGACACCGCCCGGGCCACCCGTCGCGGCCAGGAGGTGCTCAACGCCGTGGTCGAGCGGCTCGTCGAGGCGGGCTGACCGTACGGTCCGATGGCGTGCCCGGATTGGCGCGATGCGGAACGGTCACGACTTTTTCGCGGCGGCGCTTGCCGACAGGATTGTCAAGCACGATACGGCCAGCATGGAACGTCACCCGGTTCACCGGCCTCCCCCCGCCGCGCTCGTGTCCGCGCTGGTGCGCGCCGGCGTGTCCGTCAGCACGGCGATGGCGATGGAGCGATGGAAGGCCCAGGAGGTGCTCGACCTGCTCGGTGGCGGCTCGCCCGCGGGGCGGGGTGGAGAGGAGGGCTCGGCCCGGCCCGCGTGATAGAATTGGCACTCGCCGCTGGTGAGTGCTAACCGGGGGGTGCGAGCGGACCGTGGACTTCGAGCTGACCCTCGACGCGCGCAAGCAGCAGATCCTCAAGGCGGTGGTCTCCGACTACACCGAGACCGGGGTGCCGGTGGGGTCGGTCGCGCTGGCCATCAAGCACCTCGGCTCGTGGTCGTCGGCGACCATCCGCAACGAGCTCTCCACCCTCGTGGAGATCGGCTACCTGCTCCAGCCCCACGCCTCGGCGGGCCGGATCCCCTCCGATCGCGGCTACCGCTACTACGTCGACTTCCTGATGGAGGAGGAGCAGATCAGCGCCGCGGTGCGCCGCCAGGTCGACCCCGTCTTCCCCACCCGCCCGTCCGCGGTCGAGGAGCTGCTCGAGGCGGCGGCGATGGTGCTCGCCATGGTCACCGACGCGGTGAGCATCGTCACCGGGCCGCGTGCCCTGGGGGCGAAGCTCAAGCACCTCGACGTGGTCTCGCTCGACGCCGAGCATGCCCTGCTGATCGTGCTCCTCGACGGCAATCTGCTCCAGCAGCACGTGTTCCCGCTCAGCGTCGAGACCGACCAGGAGACCCTGAGCCGGATCTCCGCGGAGCTCAACCGGACCCTGCGCGGCCTCGGCCCCGACGCCATCGAGGCGCTGCCGCCCCTGCCCGGCGACGACGCCGTGACCGCCACGCTCCGCGCCGAGATCGTCGCCCACGTGCTCCTGGTGATGCGCTCCGACGGCGCCGGCGAGGACACCGTGGTGATCCACGACGGGGTCCGCAACCTGCTCCGCCAGCCCGAGTTCGGCGACGTGATGCGGCTGCGGCAGGTGCTCGACATCGTCGAGGAGGAGCGGGCCCTCGGGCAGCTGCTCTCCTCGCTCCACCTCGGCAAGGCGGTCCAGGGGGTGCACGTGGTCATCGGCGCCGAGGCCGAGGTGGAACAGCTTCGTGGCTGCAGCCTGGTTTTGACCACCTACCGTGCGGGGGACGCTGCTCGTGGCACCATCGGGGTGCTGGGTCCCACCCGCATGCGCTACTCGCAGGTCTCACCGCGGGTCCGCTACGTCTCCCAGCGGGTGGGCCAGGCCCTCGAGCGGCTGCTCGGCTGACCGACGCCCACTTGACAGGAACCCACATGGACACGACCCACGGGGCGGACGACCCCGCGCCCATCATCGAGCCGCCCCAGCCGGAGTCCGCCGACGGGGCGAGCGCCGATCTGCCGGCCGACCCCGAGCTGGTCCGGGCGACCCTCGCCGAGCGGCAGAACCAGTACCTGCGGCTCGCCGCCGATTTCGAGAACTTCCGGCGGCGCAAGGCCCAGGAGCTGAGCGACCGCCTCCGCTACGGCAGCGAGGACGCCGCCCGCGCCCTGCTCCCCGCCCTCGACAATCTCCGCCGGGCCGTCGACCACGCGCCCCCGGGGACCGACGACGCCTTCCTCGAGGGGGTGCGCATGACCGTGCGGCAGTTCGAGGACGCGCTCACCTCCCTCGGGGTCACGCCCATCGAGGCGATCGGCACCCGTTTCGACCCGTCCCTCCACGAGGCCGTCGCCGGCGTCGAGTCGGAGGAGGTCGAGCACGACACCGTGGTCGACGAGCTGCAGCGGGGCTACCGGCTCCACGACCGGGTGATCCGGCCGAGCATGGTCCGGGTGGCCCATCCCGCCGCCCCCCAGTCCTCGCGGTAGCCATGGCGAAGCGCGACTACTACGAGGTGCTCGGGGTCGCCCGGGACTGCACCACCGAGGATCTCAAGAAGGCCTACCGCCGCCTGGCGATGCAGTACCACCCCGACCGCAACCAGGGCGACAAGCAGGCCGAGGACCGCTTCAAGGAGGTGGGGGAGGCCTACAGCTGCCTCAGCGATCCGCAGAAGCGGCAGCGCTACGACGCCTTCGGCCAGGCCGGCGACGGCATGCCCGACATGGGCGGCTTCAGCTTCGACTCCGCCTTCGACCTCTTCGACATGTTCTTCGGAGCCGGCCGGCGCACCCGCTCCCACGGCGGCCCCCAGCGCGGCTCCGACCTGCGCATGAACCTGGAGATCACCCTGCGCGAGGCGGTGTTCGGCGCCACCCGCACCGTCGAGGTGCCCCGCGCCGACACCTGCCCGGAGTGCTCGGGATCGGGCGCCGAGGCCGGCACCTCGGCGGTGCAGTGCCCGCAGTGCAACGGTTCCGGCCAGGTGCGGCGCGCGGTCCAGTCGATCTTCGGCCAGGTGGTGAACGTGAGCGCCTGCCCCCGCTGCCAGGGTGAGGGCCGGATCGTCGAGAAGCCCTGCCGCGGCTGCCGTGGCCAGGGCCGGGTCGAGATCCGGAAGACCATCGAGGTGCAGATCCCCGCCGGCGTCGACGAGGACGTCCAGGTGCGTGTCACCGGCGAGGGTGAGGCCGGCCCCCGGGGCGGCCCCACCGGCGACCTCTACCTCGCCTTCCGCATCGAGAACCATCCCCACTTCGTCCGCCGCGGCCAGGAGCTGGTCTACGAGCTCCCGGTCAGCGTCGCCCAGGCGGTGCTCGGCGACCGCATCACCGTTCCCACCATCGACGGCGAGCACACCGTCGAGCTCCCCGCCGGGACCCAGGACGGGAAGGTGATCCGGATCAGCGGGATGGGCGTGCCCCACGTCCGCTCCGGACGCCGCGGCGACCAGCTCTGCGTGGTGCGGGTGGTGATCCCCACCCACCTGAGCTCCAGGGAGCGCAAGCTGTACGAGCAGCTGGAGGGCCGCAGCGGCCGGCCCGCGGAGGTGAGGAGGGGGTTCTTCGACCACCTGAAGGAGGCGTTGCGCGGATGAACCAGGCGAGGATCTTCACCACCGTGGCCAAGGCGATGGGCGCCGGGCACACCGCCCTCTATCGCCGGACCGGCGGCCGCATCGGTGGACGCTTCCGGGGGGCGCCCTGCCTGCTGCTCACCGTCACCGGGCGCAAGTCGGGGCAGCCGCGCACCGCGCCGCTGTTGTACGGCCGCGACGGCGACGACTACATCATCGTCGCCTCCAAGGGCGGCCAGCCCACGTCGCCGGTGTGGTGGCTCAACCTGCGCAGCAACCCGGCCGCCCAGGTCGAGGTGGGCGCGGAACGCCTTCGGGTCACCGCCGAGGAGGTCGAGGGCGAGGAGCGCGAGCGGCTGTGGGGGCTGATGACCGGGATCTATCCCACCTACGACGCCTACCAGAAGAAGACGTCGCGGGTGATCCCGGTGGTGAGGCTGCGCCCCGCCGCCTGACCCCGGGCGCCGCGCCGCCGGCGAGGGCGAGCAGTCAGCCGGGTGGCCAGGCCATCCGGCGGCCGGCGAGCAGGTGGAGGTGGAGGTGGTGCACCGTCTGGCCGGCGTTGCGGCCGACGTTGGTCACCAGCCGGTAGCCCGCGTCCGCCTCCCCCTCGTCCTCGGCGATCGCCTGGGCGACGTGGAGCATCCGTCCCCAGAGCTGGTCCTGGGCCGGGGTCAGCTCCGCGGCGCTGCCGATGTGGTCGCGGGGGATGACCAACACGTGCACCGGCGCCTGGGCGTTGATGTCCCGGAAGGCGAGGACCCTGTCGTCGGAGTGCACCATCGTCGCCGGGATGGTTCCTGCCGCGATCCGGCAGAACAGGCAGCTCTCATCGGTCGTGCTCATGGCTGCGGGAGGGTAGCGCGTAGCAGGTCGCCCTCGACGGCGCCGACCAGCACCGCCTCCAGGGCGCCGGGGACGGTGGCGGGGCCGGGGACGGCGACCACCGAGTGCCAGCCCTCGGAGAGGCCGCGGGCCTCGCCCTCCTCGACCCGCTCCCAGACCACCTCGAGGCGGCGGCCCACGGCGCGGCGGCGCGCCGCCAGCCCGGTGCGGGCCGCCGCCCGGCGGACCTCGCGGCTGCGCCGGCGGGCGGTGTCCTCGTCGACCCGGTCGGCGAGCAGCGCCGCCGGGGTGTCCGGTCGCGGCGACCAGCGGAAGGTGTGGCAGTGGAGGAAGCCGGCGTCCGCGACCATCTGCAGGGTGGCCGTGTGGTCGTCCTCGGTCTCGCCGGGGAAGGCCACCATCACGTCGGTGGTGAGCTCGGTGTGCGGGTCGGCGGCGCGCAGCCGCTCCACGGTGCGGCGGTACCCGGCGCCGCGGTAGCCGCGGTGCATGGCGCGGAGCACCGCGTCGCTGCCGCTCTGCAGCGGCACGTGCCAGTGCGGGCAGAGCCGGGGATGGGCGTTGAGCTCGGCGAGCGCGGGGGTGATGTCGTTGGCGTTGACGCTGCTCAGCCGCAGCCGGGCCCCGCCGATGCGGTCGAGCACCGCCGTCACCAGGGTGGAGAGGCGCTCGCCGCGCTCGTGACCCCAGGAGCCGAGGTCGACCCCGGTGAGCACCAGCTCGCGGTGGCCGTCCTCGAGGGCGGCGTCGACCCGGGCCAGCACCTGGCCGAGCGGAAGGCTGCGGGACACCCCGCCGCGCGCCCGCCAGACGATGCAGTAGGTGCAGCGGTGATCGCAGCCGTCCTGCACCTTGAGGAACGCGCGAGCCCGCCGCGGCGCCGGGGCGGTGGCCGCCGGGGCGGTGCCGCGCGCCGCGACGAGGTCGAGGATGAGGTCGGCGATGCCCGCCTTGTCGGCGTTGGCGACGACCGAGTCGACGAGCGCCGGGTAGCGGCCGGGGTTGGTGTCGACGCTGCAGCCGGTGAGCACCAGGTGCGCCTGCGGGTCGGCGCGGCGCAGCCGTGAGATGCGCTGCCGGGTGGTGGCGTCGGCCTGCAGGGTGACGGTGCAGGAGTTCAGCACCCGGACGTCGGCGGGCTCGTCCTCACCGACCAGCTCGATCCCCGCCGCCGCCAGCCGGCCGGCGAGCTCGGCCATCTCGGCGTAGTTCACCTTGCAGCCGAGCGCGGTGAGCGCCGCCCGCACCGGCCGCTCGCTCATCACCGCGCCGCGTCGAGGGGCGGCGGGGTCAGCGCCTCGTCGAGCTCGCCGAGACGGGCGAGGAGCACCCCGAGGGCCACCGCGCCGGCGAGCCGCGCCCGCAGCACCCGGGGACCGAGGTGGACCTGCTCGCCGCCGGCGTTGCGGATCATCGCCAGCTCCTCGGGGTCGAGCCCGCCCTCGGGACCGATCACCAGCGCGGGGCGGCGGCCGTCGCCCTCCAGCGCCGAGAGCGGGGTGCCCGCGCCGGTCGCGCAGGCGAGCACCCGGGTGCCGCCGGGCAGGGCCGCGAGCGCGGCGGCGAGCGGCTGGGGCGGGCGCACCGGCACCGGCGCGGCCCTGCCGGCGAGCGCCGCCGCCTCGCGGGCGATCGCCTGCCAGCGCTCGACCCGGCGGGCGGCGCGCTCGGGGGCGGGGTGGGCGACGGTGCGGCGGGTGAGCACCGGCCAGATCTCGGCGGCGCCCACCTCGGCGAGCGCCTCGACGGCGGCGTCCATGCCCTGGGCGGGGAGCGCCTGGAGGACGTGCACCCTGGTCCGGGGCTCGCCCGTGGCGGGGCGGCTCCACTCCACCCGCCCGCGGGCGCAGCCGGGCTCGACCTCCTCGAGGAGCACGCCGTGCTCGAGCCCGGCGGCGTCGACGACCACCACCCGCTCGCCCGGCCGGGCGCGGAGCGAGCGCGCCAGGTGGGCGGCGTCGGCGCCCTCGATGACCGCACGCCCGTCGCCGACGGCGTCCGCGGGAACGAAGAAGCGAGGCACGGGGGACAGTGTACGGAGGCGCGGCCCGTGATCCCGGCATACTGGGCGGGTGACCGAGCTGCGGGCCGCGGCCGCCGACGGCACCGAGCTCGCCGTCACGGTGAGCGGCGGCGGACCGCCGCTGCTGATGATCCCCGGGCTGGGCGCCTCGCGCCGGGTCTACGCACCCTTGCTGCCGCTGCTCGCCGCCCGCCTGCGGGTGGTGGTGTTCGACCCCCGCGGCACCGGCGGGTCCGGGGTCACCCCCGGCCCCTACACCATGGCCCAGCTCGCCGGCGACGCCGCCGCGGTGCTCGACGCCGCCGGCCTCGAGACCGCGGCGGTGTGGGGCGCGTCGATGGGCGGCATGGTGGCCCAGCACCTCGCCCTTCTCCACCCCGCGCGGGTGGACCGGCTGCTGCTCGCCTGCACCAGCTGCGGCGGCCCCCACGCGGTCGCGCCCACCGCCGGCGCCACCGCCGCCCTGCTCGGCCGCGGGGCGCGGACCCCGGCCGGCGCCTACCGGCTCGCCTGCACCGTCCTCTACGCGGAGGGCTGGCAGGCAGCACACCCGGACGTCATCGACGCCGAGGTCGCCGAGCGCGGGCGCCACCCGGTGCGCGGCGGCGTCTTCGCCGCCCAGCAGGCGGCGGTGCGCGGCCACGACACCTTCGACTCGCTGTCCCGGATCACCGCGCCCACCCTGGTCCTCCACGGCACCGACGACGCGGTGGTTCCGGTCGAGAACGGCCGCATCCTGGCCGCGCGCATCCCCGGGGCGCGGCTGGTGCTGCTGCCCGGACGCGGGCACCTGTTCTTCCACGAGTCGCCCGAGCAGAGCGCCGCCGCGGTGCTCGGATTCCTCGAGGGCCCGGGCTAGGACCGGGCCAGGACACTTCGCGCCGCCTACGAGGCGGTGGCGGTGGCGCTGGTCTCGCGGATGACGGTCACCTTGATCATCCCCGGATAGGTCATCTCCGCCTCGATCTCGCGGGCGATCTCGGCGCAGAGCCCGGGCACCTGGTCGTCGGGGACGACGTCGGGACGCACCGCGACCCGCACCTCGCGGCCCGCCTGCATCGGGAAGGCGCGCTCCACGCCGCTGTGGCGGGTGGCGATCTGCTGGAGCTGCTCGAGCCGCTGCAGGTAGGTGGTCAGGGTGTCGCGGCGGGCTCCCGGCCGGGAGGCGGAGATGGCGTCGGCGCAGATCGTGAGCATCGCCAGGTCGGTGGACGGCTCCTCGTCGAAGTGGTGTGCCTTCACCGCGTGGACGATGCCGGCGTCGACCCCGAGCAGCGCGAGCAGCTCGCCGCCGATGATCGCGTGCGAGCCCTCGACGTCGTGGTCGACCGCCTTGCCGATGTCGTGGAGCAGTCCAGCGGATCGAGCCTCGGCGGCGTCGAGGCGGAGCTCCGAGGCGAGCATGGCGCAGAGGTAGCCGGTCTCCTGGCAGTGGAGCAGAGCGTTCTGGCCGTAGGAGAAGCGGTAGTGGAGGGTGCCGAGCAGCTCGGCGAGCTCGGGGCGGCCGTCCATGCGCATCTCCCAGAGGGCGCGCTCGCCGAGGACGTTGATCTCCCGCGCCAGGTCGCGGCGGGTGCGCAGCAGCAGCGGCGCCACGTCGTCGGCGCGGAGCCGGCGGTCGAGGGCCTCGAGCGACGCCTGCCGGGCGACCTCGCGGCCGACCGGGTCGAGGCCGCGCAGCGTCGCCTGGTTGCGCTCGGGGTCGATGCCGAGGTCGGTGGCGGTGGCCTCGGCGACCGCGGCGAGGGCGCCGATCAGCCGCTCCCGCGAGTCGTCGTCGAGGCCCTCGAGGGCGAGCGGGGTACCGCGCGGAGCGC
>DASXNK010000020.1 GCA_036495095.1 Candidatus Dormiibacterota bacterium
GCACCCGTGCGCTGAGCCCGCGCCTCGCGGTGGCGATGTCGGCGGTGCTCAACCTGGTCGGCGCGATCGTCGCCACCCAGCTCCTCCACACCAAGGTGGCCGACACCATCGGCGGGCTGGTCAAGCCCGCCGGCGGCATCGGGCTCGGCATGATCATCGCCGCGCTCGCCGGTGCCATCGTCTGGAACCTCATCACCTGGCGGGCGGGGCTGCCGTCGAGCTCCTCGCACGCCCTGATCGGTGGCCTCATCGGAATGGGGATGGTGGGCTATGGAGTGCACGCCGTCCAGTGGGCGAAGGTGGGGCCGGTCGTCGCTGCGCTGGTGACGTCGCCCGTCATCGGCATGGTGGGCGCCTACCTCGTCATGGTGGCGCTGCTCAACGTCTTCCGCCGCGCTCATCCAGGTCGCGCCAACCGGCGCTTCCGCCGCGCGCAGATCGCCTCCGCCGCCTTCGTCTCCTTCAGCCATGGGGCCAACGACGCCCAGAAGACCATGGGGGTCATCACCCTGGCGCTGCTGAGCACCGGGCACCTGACCCTGCACGGGCGGGAGAGGTTCCCCGCGGTTCCCCTCTGGGTGGTGAGCGCGGCGGCGCTCGCCATCGGCCTGGGGACCTACGCCGGCGGCTGGCGCATCATCCGCACCGTGGGCTCGCGGATCATCCGCCTGGAACCCGACGCCGGGTTCGCCGCTCAGACGGTGGCGGCCGCGGTGATCCAGGGCGCCACCCAGCTGGGCCTGCCAGTGAGCACGACCCACGTGGTGACCGGGTCGGTGATGGGGGCCGGTGCGACACGCCGCGTCGCCGCGGTGCGCTGGGGACTGGCGCGCCGGATCCTGGCCGCCTGGGTGCTCACCATCCCGGCCTCGGCGCTGGTCGCGGGAGGCATGGCGCTCCTGCTGCGCTGAGGCGGCTACCCGAGCCGGGCGCCGCGGTGACGGCGGTCACTGCACGCGACTGGTGGCAGGCGGGAGGATGTCCCCGGTGCCCCCCCCGCCGTGCCAGGATGGCGGACCATGACGCGGCGTGAGGTTTCGTGGACACCGGTCTCCCCCACCCCGGCGGCGGAGCTGCTGACCACCGCCGGCCGGATCGTCGAGGACACCCGTGTGCTGGAGCAGCTGGCCGAGGAGCTCCGAGCGGAGAACGCCGCACTGCGGAGGGATCGCGACGGCCTTCTCGCTCTCCTCACCACGGTGACCCGGCGGCTGCCGGAGCCGCGTCCGCCCCGGGGGCGGCCTCCCGGCCCTCCCCCGCCGCGAGCCCGGCCGGAGGACCCGCGGGTGTCGGAGGACGTCTCGCTCAACGGCCTCATCCTCGACCGCGCCGCCGGTCGCGCGCTGGCCGGCGGCCATGTGATCCCGCTGTCGCCGCGCGAGTTCGAGCTGCTCGCCCATCTGCTGGATCGCCGTGGTCGCGCGGTGTCGAAGGAGGCACTCCGCCGCGCGGTCTGGCCCGGCGCTGGCGGCGACGATCTGAGGACGGTGCGGGTCCACGTGAGCGGCCTCCGGACGAAGCTGGAGGGCTTCGTCGGGCTGCCGGTCCGCATCACCACCGTCCACCGCGTCGGCTACCGCCTCGACGTCGTCGACGAGCCCGGCTGAGCGGCGGTGCCGAGAGCGGAGGGAACGCCGTGTGAGGGAAGCTGCCCGGACCACCCGAGGTGCCCGGGCATGGTCGTGAACCAACGGCCCCCCGAGGCCCCGGCGCTGGCGGCGCACCCACGCGCGAACGCGCGGTGCGGGCGGTGTGGGGCCTCGTACTCCTGGGATGGCGGGCGCCTCACCTATCTCGGCGTTCACGATCAGGGCGGGATCGTCGCCCGCCGATGATTCTGGCGTCCCGACCCGGTCCACCTCCTCGAGACCCACCACACCGGACCAGCAGAGGAGAAGCTCATGACCCTCCCCGAGGTCGTGACCCGAGACGAATGGCTGGTCGCGCGCCGCGAGCTCCTCGCCAGGGAGAAGGAGCTCACCCGGGCACGTGACGCGCTGAACGCCGACCGCCGCAGGCTGCCGATGGTCAGGATCGACAAGGACTACGTCTTCGACGGCCCCGAGGGCCAGGCCAGCCTCCTCGACCTGTTCGACGGCCGCCGCCAGCTCATCGTCCGGCACTTCATGTTCTCGCCGAGCTGGGAGGACGGCTGCCAGAGCTGCTCCGCGGGAGCCGACGAGATCTCGCCCGGTCTCCTCCAGCACCTGCACGCCCGCGACACCACGATGGTCGTCGTCGCCCGTGCGCCGCTGGCGAGGATCGAGGCCTACAGGGCGCGCAGGGGCTGGACCTTCCCCTGGTACTCGTCGTATGGCAGCGACTTCAACTACGACTTCCACGTCACCCTGGACGAGTCCGTCGCGCCGATCGAATACAACTACAAGACCCTGGTGGAGCTGCAGCAGGCATCGCCGCCCGGCCACGTCATCGAGCAGCCCATGGAGGGGCCCGGCCAGAGCTGCTTCCTCCGTGACCGCGACGCCGTCTTCCACACCTACTCCACCTACGCCCGCGGGACCGAGATGGTCGGCGGCTCCTACTACTACCTCGACCAGACCGCGCTCGGCCGCCAGGAGGACTGGGAGGAGCCGAAGGGTCGCGTGGCCGCGGCGCGCGGTGCGAACCCCAACTTCTCGACGTGACCCGGGGAGGGGCTGGGCGTGATCGTGGCGAGCCGGGCCTGGGCCCGATCCAGGAGGCGATCGACGAGCGGCTCGGCAGCGCGGGGCCTCGCGGTGAGGGCCTCGATGATGGATCGAGGTGACCGCGGTTAAGAGGTGACCAACGACGCAGGCGGCGCCGTCGCCGCGATTGCGCGCCGCGTCCGCGGCGATCACCATCCCGGGGGAGCTGGTCGCGGGTGTGTGGAGGGAGGACGCCATGACGGCGAGGACACCGGCGGTGGTGGCGCTGTGGGCGGCCGCAGCGCTGACCGGGTGCGGCAGCGGGGCGCATCCGGCTGGGGGTGGCGCGGGCACGACGTCCGTCACCACCGCGGGGAACCCGGTGTCGCCGGTCACCGTCACCGAGACCGGGTCGACGCTGATGCTGCCCTACCTGCAGCGGGTGGCCGGCCCGCTGCAGCACGCCTACTCGAACATCGCGCTTCGACCCTCCGGGGGGGGCTCGGGCAGGGGCATCGCCGACGCCCTCGCCGGCGCCGTCGACCTGGGCGGCTCGGACGCGTACCTGAGCAACACCCAGCAGCAGGCGAACCTCGACGTCCTCGACCTGCCGGTGGTCGTCTCCGCGCAGTCGATCGACTACAACCTGCCGTCGGTCGGCGATGTCAGGCTGAACGGCGACGTCCTGGCGAGGATGTACCGGGGGGACGTCACCCGCTGGAACGACGCCGCGATCGCCGCGCTCAACCCCGGGGTCGCCCTGCCGGCCACCACGGTGGTGCCGGTGCGCCGCGCCGAGCCGTCCGGCGACACGTTCATCTTCACCCAGTTCCTCGCCAACTCCACCGACTCGTGGAGGAGCACGCCCGGGTACGGCGCCACCGTGGGCTGGCCGGCGGTGCCCGGCGAGCTCAGCGCCCGGGGCAACGCGGGCATGGTCTCGACCTGCGCCGCCACCCCCGGCTGTGTCGCCTATGTGGGCGTCAGCGTCGCCCAGGCCGCGGCGGCCGCGGGTCTGGGCGAGGCGCAGCTGCAGAACCGGGCGGGCAACTTCCTGCGGCCCACCCACGACACCGTCAGCGCCGCACTGTACAACGCCCAGCAGCTGGTTCCCGAGGACCTGCGCCAGTCGCTGGTGTACGCCAGCGGCGCCAACTCCTACCCGATCGTGAACTACGAGTACCTGATGGTGAGGACCACCCAGCACGGCGGGGACCGGGCGATGGCGATCCGGACCCTGCTCAGCTGGCTCATCGATCCCGCCGGTGGCAGCTCACCCGAGCAGCTCTCGCCGGTCAACTTCGTCGCCCTCCCCGACGGCGTGCTCGCCAAGGTGCGGGCGGCGATCCCGAGGATCACCGCGGGCTGAGGGTTTTCGTCGGCGGATCGTCACCGCGGGGCACCGGCGGCGGTGACGGTCACCTCATACGCTGGTCACGATGAGCGATGCGACCCGGGCGCGGCTGGCGCTGAGGACGACGGCGGTCGTGACCCTCGCAGCCGCCGCGGCGAGCCTGAGCATGTCGGTGGGGCACCGCGACCCCGCGCCCGCCGCCCCCGTCCCGCCGCTCGGGCACACCTGCGTGCCGCTCCCCTCCAGCGGCGGCGCCGACGTCGTCCTCGACCTCGCCGGGGCGGCCGCGCCGGTGCAGACCGTGCGGGTGCGCACCGGGCAGACCCTCGGGGTGGGCGGCCGCAGCGGCTGCGACCCGTATCACCTCCCCGCCACCGCCGGACCGCTGCTCCAGGAGGTGGCACGCCACAGCTCCGCCGGAGGCGACCTCGACGTCGAGTACCTGGCGCTCGCGGCCGGCACCGTCACCCTGCCGCTCTGCGCCAGCGCGTGCACGCCCGCATCGGTGGTGGTCACCGTGCTCCCGGCCGGTGATCCGGCCCAGGCGGCGCTGCGTGGCACCGGGACCATCACCCTCACCGGCGCAGGGTTCGCCGGCACCCACCCGCTCGAGGTCGACTGCCCGAAGCGGGTGCGCGACGGCGCCGTCGACGCCGGCCCTGCGTTCCGGTTCACCGCCGCGGGGGTGGCCTTCAGCGGCGTGGTGAATGCCGGGATCCGCACCGTGGGCGAGCAGCTCTCGCGCCCCGTCCAGAAGGGCAACGTGGTGCTCGGCGCCGGCAGCCCGGCCCACGACCCCATGTTCCTGATCGAGTACCCACGCTCCGGCACCCTGTCCGTCGACGACGGCGGCGGCACCCTGACCGCGGCGCCGCTCCTCGCGGACGGCATCTCCCAGGACTGGGGGACGGTGGCGCTGACCTGGCACTGCTAGCCGTTCGGCGCGCTGCTGCGCGCCGCTCGGAGGTGCGGCCGCCCACCGTGGCGCGCGCACAGTCGTGACTCTCGATGCGGCGCCGTCGCCGACCTGCGACGGCAGCACCCGACGGTCGTGACCCGCTCTCCAGCGGAGCGCGGCCGGTGCGTCCGTAGCCTCAGGGGGTGCGCATCTCCCCCCGTCTCACCGTGGCCGCGGTCTCGGTCGCATCCCTCGTCGCCGGCGCCGCCGGAACCGTGACCGCCGGCTCCGCGGGCACCTCCGGCGGCCAGTTCACCGTCCAGTGCGCCTACAGCCACACCCTCAGGGACGACAGCATCGTGTTCCCGGCGAAGCCGGGCGCGAGCCACGCCCACGACTTCTACGGCAACGTCTCCACCAGCGCGGCGTCGACGTACGCATCGCTGCTCGGCGCCGGCACCACCTGCACCAGCCCCGACGACACCGCCGGCTACTGGCAGCCGGCGCTGCTCGTCAACGGCACGCCGGTCGCCGCCAACGCCGAGCGCGCCTACTACGCGAACGTGACCAGGGGGACGATCCGCGCCTTCCCCGCGGGGCTGCGGATCATCGCCGGCAACTCGAAGGCGAGCGGTCCCCAGCCCCCCTCCGTGTTCTACTGGGGCTGCGCCCACGACGAGAACGCCGGACAGCTGACCTCGCCGCCGCAGTGCGCCGACCAGCTGCGCGCGCACATCATCTTCCCCAACTGCTGGGACGGCGTGAACCTCGACAGCGCCGACCACCACTCCCACATGGCCTACAGCAGCGGCGGGAGCTGCCCCGCCGACCATCCGGTTGCGCTGCCCCGGCTGACCATCGCGGTGGGCTGGAACGCGACCCCGACCCCGGCCTCGGTGAGCCTCTCCTCGGGCCCGGCGTACACCATGCACGCCGACTTCCTCAACAGCTGGAGGCAGGGCGCCCTCGAGAGCCTGGTGAGCCGCTGCCTCGCCGCCCACCTGAACTGCGGCGAGATCACCGCGGCCGAGGGGCCGGCCGGCGCGACGGCCACGCCGCGGCCGGCGCCGCGCACTCCCACTGCCCCGCCGGCGGCGGTGACCTCCGGCTCGGCGGCGGCCTCCTCCGTGCTGGCGGCGGCATCCCCCGGGCTGGCGGCGGCGTCCCCCGGGCCGGCGGCGCCGGCCTCCGCTGTGGGAGGCGCCGTCGCTGCGGGGTTGGGCTGCCCCCCCGCCCCGCTGGCGGCCACCCCGAGGACGCCGATCCCCAGCTGCAGCTGAGCGGCGAACCGGTCACTCCCCGGCGTCCGCCGCGGTCCCGTCGGCAGCGTGGTCAGGTCACCGCAGGGTCGCCAGGACGAGCGCGCCGCCGAGCACGCCGGTGCCGAGCACCAGCCAGCGCCTCGGCGAGCTCGACCAGCGTGACCGGTCCGATGCGCCGCATCCGGCGGTAGCTGCCCGCCAGGTAGACCAGCAGCAGCGCGGTCGTGGGGTCTCCAGGGCTTGCGCGACGCCTGGCAGCGGGAGCGCCGCTTCGACCACGGCCAGAACCAGTACGGCACCGGCAGCGAGGAGCCGGCCCCCTCGCTCGAGGTGGCCGTCCAGCGGCACCTCGAGGAGATCCGTCGTCTGCGGCCGGCCTGTCCGTAGGGCTCGGGTTGAGCCGACATACGTGCAGATCGGCAATTGCGGCCGCGGAGAGTCCCACCGAATGCGGGATGTCGCAGGGGACGCGCTGGCTTCGCCTCCCTCGGGCACCCTGCTTCCCGCGGGGCCTTCGGAGGCCCTGATGCCGTAGGGAATGGGCTATTCCCCGCGACGCCGCACTCCCCTGACCGAGCGGCTAATTCCTAGTTTGCACGTATGTCGGCTCAACCCGAGAATGACGCCGTTAACCCGGAGACCCGAGCCCGCCGGGCACCTGTCCGCGGATGAGCGCAGGACCCTCGCTGCCTGGACGCCCAAGACTGCCGCCATGCTCCAAGCGATGAACGACCGGACCGATCACCAGCGACTCCCACACAGCATCAACCGGACGCCACCAGCCTTCCCATGATCAGTGGAACCCTGCGCCCACCCCTGCAAGAATATACGCCACGATCATGATGGCGACGAAGACCGCGAGCGCCAGAAGCCACCCAGCCAACGACCTCTTGCGCTTCCAGTACGTGTCGGTGGTGTCTCGTACGGTGCTCTGTCCACAAGGGCACACGTATAGACCTCTTCCAGGCGGCCGCCACTCGTGGCGCCGGCCGCGCCAGGGCCTGGGTCGCTAACTAGATTGTGCTAGCGGTCGAGTGTGTAGCCAGGAGCGCTCAAATTGACAGAGCCAGACACGCCGCAGGCACCGATGGAGAAGCCCGGCGGGGCAATCGAACACCGAGCGAAGACCAACCCCGATGGATCCTCAGGGCGTCAGTCCTTCTGGCGTCGCTGGGGGAGACGGCTGACGAAACTCAACTGGGAGGCGGGGTGCAACGCCTGCAGCGGTGGAGTCGTGATCCTGTCGTGTGCAGGGGTGGCCGCGTTGTTCCTCTGGGTGAG
>DASXNK010000021.1 GCA_036495095.1 Candidatus Dormiibacterota bacterium
TCGGCGTGCTCGTCGGGCTGCCGGTCGGGCTCGGCGTGCTCGTCGGGTTCGGAGTGCTCGTCGGGGTGCCGCTCGGGCTCGCCGTCGGCGTGCTCGTCGCGGTGGCGGTCGGGCTGGGGGAGGGCGCCGGCGAGCCGGAGAAGCTGATCTGGACCAGCGTGCCCGCGGCGCCGACGGCCAGGCCGCCGTTGACATCGGTGAGCTGGACGCCGTGGAGGTTCGCGGTGGTCCCCGAGGCGGTGACCGACCAGGTCAGGCCGCCGTCGACCGACCGCAGGATGGTCCCGCCGTCGCCGACCGCGACGACCGTCGGGACCAGGGTGCCGAGGTCCGAGGCGGCGTCGCGGAGGCCCGCCACCGTCGGGATGCCGGTCAGCACGGTGGTCACCAGGCCGGGCAGCGTGGTCTGGGGATCGACGGTGAGGAAGCCGTCGATCACCGCGCCGCCGGCGCCCACCGCGATCACGCCGCTCGCCGACGGAGCGAGGCCGTAGAGGTTGGCGAGCGTGCCCGAGACCACCGGCGAGAAGAGCAGGTGGTGGATGGTGGAGTCGGCGTGGCCGACGACCATGGTGCCGGCGTCGCCGGCCGCGACCACCACGCCGTTGGCGAGATGGCGGATCGCGTTCAGCGCGGGCGAGCCGGGCACGCGGGCGTCGACGATGAAGGTCGCGCCGCAGCCGGCCGCGCCGGTCAGCTCCATGATCAGGCCGTCGGTGCCCACCACCTCGACCCGGCCGGAGCCGAGGGAGGCGATGGCGTGCAGGTTCTCGGCGAACACCGCCGGGGGAACGTTGAGCCGGCACCAGGCGTTGCCGCCGGCCTGGTAGTAGAGCGCGCCGTGGTCGCTGGCGGCGTAGACCTCGTCGTGGCCGAGCGCGTCCCTGCCCACGTTGAGGATCGCGTTGACGTTGACCCGGTCGGGCAGGTTGTCGAGGACGTCCCCGCTCGCGGTGTGGTGGACGATCACGCCGCCGGCGCCACCGAGGTAGCTGCCGGTGTTGTGGTCGATGCCGAGCAGGTCTGCGGTGGTGACGGTCGAGCTGAGCGCCGCCGCGGACTGGGGGTGTGAGGTCACCAGCGCACCGAGGGCGACCGAGCAGATGAGGCAGCCCGCGGCGCCACTCGCGATGGGCCGCTTCCGTCCGCGGAGAGGGCCTCGGCGAGGCGGTCCGGAATCGTTGATCGTGGTCACCTGGGTGGAACCTCCGTGCGCATGTCCAGTTGCCGCCGGACGAGAGGTGCCCGACACAACCGCAAGACCGCGCCCGTGACCCCGGCCTAACAGCGCGCACGGAGCTGTTTCATCCGTCACCGGATGACCACAGACGCCACCCGATCGTCACCGGGCGGCGGCTCAGTCGACGCCGATCCGCTCCGGAGGACGGCGCCCGCCGCCACGCGGCGTCCGCCCCAGCAGCCGGTCGAGCCATGGCGCAGCGCTGGTCAGCGTGGCCACCAGGGCGCTGGAGCCGCCGGCCTCGCCGCGGCGCATCCGGTCGACGATCTCCTGCCCGAGGTAGAGGGCGATGACGCTGGAGCCGATGGTGGCGGGATCGACCGCCCCGTCGAGCGGGGTGCCGGCGAGGATCCCGCCGGCGAGCTCGGTCGCGAAGTCGAACCACGGCTGCATCCGGGCCAGGATCTCGGCGCCGAGCCGGTCGTCGAACGCCATCCCGGCGACGATCTCCTGGACCGCGGTGAGGTGGCCCAGGGACAGGTCCTCGGCGTAGAGCTCCGCCATCGCCGCGGCCAGCGCGGACAGCGACGAGACCTCGTGGAGGCGTGACCGGTACCGGCTGAGGCGCTCGTCGCTGACCCGGTCCATCACCGCGAGCAGCACCGCGTCGAGGCTGCCGAAGTGATAGAAGATCAGTGCCGCGCTGAAGCCACCGGTGGTGGCGACCGCCCGCGCCGAGGTGCCCGAGTAGCCCTCGGCCAGCAGGGTGCGCAGCGCCGCATCGACGATCTGCGACCGGGTGCGGTCGCCGGCGTCGTTCCGCCGCCGCCGTCCGGGGCGGCGTCCCTCACCCTCCGGCTTCGATTTTTCCTGATCACTTGACTTGATCATATGTTCAGGATATGCTCTGGGCACATCGCCCGTCAACGGCGGGGTGGGCGCCACCGCACCGGGGGGACACGTCGTGGACGGCAAGGTCGTCGAATACCTGATCTACGCACCCGCCAGCCTGCTGCTGACGGTCTGGGTGGCCACCACCCTCCTCCGCCACGGGCGGCGGTTCCTGCTCGACGTGTTCCACGGCGAGGAGGCCCTCGCCGACTCGGTGAACCATCTGCTGGTGGTCGGCTTCTACCTGGTCAACCTCGGCTGCGTCACCCTGCAGCTGCGGCTCGACACCGAGCCCGCGAGCGTCGCCCAGGTGATCGAGGCGCTCGCCGGCAAGCTCGGCCTGGTGCTGGTGGTGCTGGGGGTGATGCACTTCGGCAACCTGCTCGTCCTCACCCAGATGCGGCAGCGGGCACTGCGACCCGCCGCTCCGATGCCGCCCCCCCCGCCCCCCGGCTGGCAGCCGCAGGCGCCCCGGTGACGCCGCCCCGGGCCACCGCAGCGGTGGTCGGAGCCGCGGCGGCGGGGGTCGGCGGATGGCGGCTCGCGGTGCTCGCCGGCCACTGGGGCCAACCCGCCTACGCCATGCCCCTCGGGGTCGTGGTGGTCGCCGCCCTCGCCCTCGGCGCGGCGCTGGTGGCCGCGGTGGTCACGGTGCGGGCGGCCCGGCCCGACGTCGTCCTGCTCGGCATCGTCAGCGCCGGCCTCCTCGCCTACGGGATCCTGGGGATCTTCAGCATCGGGCTGCCGCTGCTGCTCCTCGGCGCCGCCGCCTGCACCGCGCTGGTCCGCCGGCTGGGCGGCGCATCGCGCTCGCTGCGGGTTGCGGGCCCCGGGCTCGGCGTCGCCGTGGTCGCGATCGTCGTGCTCGCCGCCCAGCTGCCGGTGGTCGAGTGCAACCCGGCCGGGGTGACCTCCTCCACCCCGATCTGGCTGTTCATCGGCGGCGCCTCGGGCTCGTCGGGCTCGGGGTCGTCCGACAGCGGCCTGAGCACCGGCACGGTGACCACCGGCGGCGCCAGCTTCGCGTACCGCTGCGCGGGTGACCGGATGACGGACTTCCGGCGGCTGTGACCCGCCGTGCACCGGGTGGGTGATCCCAGCGCCGGGTCGCCCCGTATCGGTGGTGAACACAGCGTCTGCTAGAGTGAATCATTACAAAAGGTACATATTCGCTCGCGACGGAGACGCTCATCGCGGGACACCGCGGAGGTTGCCGACGTGAAGCTGCCGACCCTCCGGCCGAGGACGACGGCGCCGGGACCGGCGCCCGGCGACCCACCTCCGCCTCCGCCGAGCACGGTGCGGCGGCTGCTGTCGCCGCGCTTCCTGCTGGTGATGCTCGTCCTGCTCACCGTCAACGTCCTGCTGGCCCGCACCTGGGGGCCCCAGGGCCCGACCGTGGTGGCGATCCCCTACAACCCCACGTTCCTGAGCCAGGTGATCGGCGACAACGTGAGCAGCATCACCAGCACCGGCCCCACCATCCAGGGGATCGCGCGCACGCCGGTGCACGCCCCGTCGGCCACCGACAGCTCGGTCAACTTCACCACCGAGCTGCCCAGCTTCGTCGGCACCGGGCTGGAGGCCCTGCTGGTGCAGCACAAGGTGACGATCAACGCCGAGTCGCCGCTCCGCACCACCTCGCCGCTTCTCACCCTGCTGGTCACCTTCGGGCCCGCGATCCTGCTCATCGGCGGCTTCATCTGGCTCAGCCGCCGGGCCGCGGCGGCCGCCGGCGGCGGCATCTTCGGGATGGGGAAGAGCAAGGCGAGGCTGTACGACGCGGAGCGTCCCGGGACCACCTTCGCGGACGTCGCCGGGATCGACGAGGTCAACGAGGAGCTCAGCGAGGTGGTCGGCTTCCTCAAGGAGCCCGCCAAGTACCAGCGGCTCGGCGGCACCGTGCCCAAGGGCGTCCTGCTGGTCGGCCCTCCCGGCACCGGCAAGACGCTCCTCGCCCGCGCCGTCGCCGGCGAGGCCGGGGTGCCCTTCTTCAGCGTCGCCGCGTCGGAGTTCGTCGAGATGATCGTCGGGGTCGGCGCGTCGAGGGTCCGCGACCTGTTCGAGAAGGCCCGCGCCGCGGCTCCCGCGATCATCTTCATCGACGAGCTCGACGCCATCGGCCGCGCCCGAAGCTCGGCGATGCGGCTCGGCGGCCACGACGAGCAGGAGCAGACCCTCAACCAGATCCTCACCGAGATGGACGGGTTCAACGGCCGCGAGGGCGTCATCGTCATCGCCGCCACCAACCGCGCCGACGTCCTCGACGCGGCGCTGCTGCGACCCGGGCGCTTCGACCGTCGGGTGATGGTGCAGCCCCCGGACCGGGCCGGTCGCACCGCCATCCTCACCATCCACACCCGCGGCGTGCCGCTGGCGGACGACGTGGACCTGGTCAGCCTCGGATCGCAGACACCCGGGCTGGTCGGCGCCGAGCTGCGGAACCTCGTCAACGAGGCGGCCCTGCTCGCCGCCCGCCGCGACCGCACCGCGGTGAGGATGGCCGACTTCGGCGACGCCCTCGAGAAGGTGCTCCTCGGCGCCGCACGGCACATCGTCCTCTCCGAGAGCGACCGCGAGCGCACCGCCTACCACGAGTCCGGGCACGCCCTGCTCGGCCTGCTCCTCCCCGGTGCCGACCCGGTGCGCAAGGTCTCGATCGTGCCTCGCGGACGGGCCCTCGGGGTCACCGTCCAGAGCCCCGTCGACGACCGGCAGAACTACCCCGAGGACTACCTGATGGCCCGGATCATCGGCGCCCTGGGCGGCCGGGCGGCCGAGCTGCTGATCTACGGGGTGGTCACCACCGGGGCGGAGAGCGACCTCAAGCAGGTGACGAACATCGCCCGCGAGATGGTGGTGCGCTGGGGCATGAGCCCGCGCGTCGGGCCGCTCAACCTCGCCGACGACGGCGAGGGCGGCTCGCTGCTGGCCCCGCAGCGCCTCTACAGCGAGGCCACGGCGCAGGTGATCGACGCGGAGATCCGGCGGATCGTCGAGGAGTGCTTCGAGCGCGCCGGCCTCCTGCTCCGGGAGAACCGGGGGCCGCTGGAGGCGCTCACCCGCGCCCTGCTGCGCGAGGACACCCTCGGCGAGCACGAGATCCTGGCCATCACCGGAATCGTCCCCAGCCCGGACCGGCCGGCGGCGGCCGAGCCCCGGCCGGTGGTGTCGGTGGTCGGCTGACCGGCATGAGCGGGAGACCTCCCACCCGCACCGGGTCTCCCCATGAGGTGCTGCCCCGGCGGGTGGCGATCAACGAGGTGCTGATGCGACCCATGGAGCAGGCGGATTAGGGCGCCCGACTGGTCGGCGATCGCCCAGCTGGCGACCGCGGCCGGCACCCTGGCGCTGGCGATCGCGACCTTCTTCTCCATCCGCTCCGCCAACCACGCGGCGCGGGTGGCCGAGCGCACCCTGCTGGTCGGGCTGCGCCCGGTGCTGATGCCCTCGCGCGCCGAGGACCACGTCGAGGACGTCCTCTTCGGCGACGACCACAGCCTCTCCGTCCGCGGCGGCCTCGCCGTGGTCGAGGAGGTCGAGGGCCGCTACTACCTGGCGATCTCGCTCCGCAACGTCGGCGCCGGGCTGGCGGTGCTCCGCGGCTGGCACGTCTCCGACGGGCGCGAGCGCTTCGACCACGACCACGTCGACGTCGACGCCGCCCGCCGCCAGCAGCGCGACCTCTACGTCGGCGCCGGCGACATCGGCTACTGGCAGGGGGCGGTGCGCGAGCTCGACGACCCCTTCCTCCCGGTCGTGCGCCAGGCGGTCACCGGGGGCACCCCGCTGACCGTCGACCTGGTGTATGGCGACCACGAGGGCGGCCAGCGCACCGTCAGCCGCTTCGTGCTCTATCCCCGCGAGGACGGCGGCGCCGAGTGGCGCTCCGAGGTGACCCGCCACTGGCACCTCGAGGGGCCGTCGCCACGGTGAGCGTCCTGGTTGTGGTTCGGGGGACACGTGACATCGCGCGGCACCGGCTGGCGCCATCCGGGATGGCACGGATTGTCGAGCGGCTACCATCCCCGGGTGGCCTGCATGGACCGCGTCTTCGCCGCCCTCTACGACCGGCTCCTGGCGCCCTCGGAGCGCGGCTGGCTGGGCGAGGAACGCCGCCGGCTGGTCGGGCGTGCAAGCGGCGACGTGCTCGAGATCGGGGGCGGGACCGGCGCCAATCTGGCGCACTACGGTGAGGTCGACCGGCTCGTGATCACCGAGCCGGAGGAGCCGATGCGCCGCCAGCTGGAGCGACGGACCCGGTCGCTGGGTCGCGCCGTGGTCGTGGACGATGCGCCGGCGGAGCGCCTCCCCTTCGCCGACTCCAGCTTCGACACGGTGGTGTCCACGCTGGTGCTCTGCACCGTGCGCGACCCCGCCGCCGCACTCACCGAGATCGGCCGCGTGCTCCGCCCCGGTGGCCGGCTGCTCTTCCTCGAGCACGTCCGGGGCGACGGCCGTCGCGGCCGTCTCCAGGCCCGCTTCACCCCTGTGTGGCGAGTCCTCGCCGGCGGCTGCCACCTCGACCGTGACACCGTCGCGGCGATCCGCCAGCATTTCGAGGTGCGCGAGCTCACCTCGCTGCAGCCCCGGGGCGCCCTCGAGATGGTGGTCCGTCCCGGGGTCGTGGGCGTGGCCGTCAGAGCCTGAACCCGCGTCGCGGAGGGCTCACCGGTGGGCTTGTCCCTCCGCGCCGCGGCCAATCCTGAGAGAACGGGTTCATACGCAACACGTCCGGTTCCTCAGTCGACGGTGCCGTGGTACTTTTTCTCGTCGGCTCGCCTGTAATGTCGGCGGCATGGGCGTCCGGAGAAGGGTTGGGGCCCGCGCCACGCCGCGGGCCGGAGGACACATCGACATGGCCGGGTCCGGGTCCGGGTCCCCCAGCTTCCGCGGTGTCTCCGCCGTGGACGAGGTCCACATCCTCTGGATGACCGCGGGCCTCAGCTGCGACGGCGACTCGGTGTCGATGACCGCGGCCACCCAGCCGAGCATCGAGGACGTCCTCCTCGGCACCATCCCCGGCCTCCCCAAGGTGCACCTTCACAACCCCTTCCTCGCCTACGAGGTCGGCGAGGAATTCATGGAGTGGTTCTACCGTGCGGAGCGCGGTGAGCTCGACCCCTTCGTGGTCGTCTTCGAGGGCTCGGTGCCCAACGAGAACAACAAGGAGGAGGGCTACTGGGCGGCGTTCGGCACCGACCGGGTGACCCAGCAGCCGATCACCACCTGCGAGTGGATCGACCGCCTCGTCCACCACGCCTGGGCGGTGGTCGCCGTCGGCACCTGCGCCGCCTACGGCGGGATCCACGCGATGCTCGGCAACCCGACCGGCGCCATGGGTCTGACCGACTACCTCGGCAAGGGCTGGCGGTCGCGCTGCGAGCTGCCGGTGATCAACGTCCCCGGCTGCCCGGCGAAGCCGGACAACATCATGGAGACCCTCCTGGCCGTCCTCTGGCACCTCGCCGGCCTCACCGAGACCATCCCGCTCGACCAGCTGGGGCGGCCGACCTGGCTGTTCAACATGATGGCGCGCGAGGGCTGCTCCCGCACCGGGTTCAACGAGCACGCCGACTTCGCCACCGGCTTCAACTCCGTCAAGTGCCTCGCCAAGCAGGGCTGCTGGGGCTCGGTGGTCAACTGCAACGTCTCCAAGCGCGGCTGGATGGGCGGCATCGGCGGCTGCCCGAGCGTCGGCGGCATCTGCATCGGCTGCACCATGCCCGGGTTCCCCGACCGGTTCATGCCCTTCCTCGACACGCCGATGGGCGGGAAGCTCGTCTCCGAGCTGCTGCCGCCGCAGGGGCTGCGGCTGCGCGCGGTGCGCATGATCGCCAATGCCGAGGTCAACGTCGAGCCGACCTGGCGCGCCCCGGAGATCACGTGAACGCCCCCGGCGGGACGGGCTCGGGCGCCTCGATCGCCGCCATCGACGCCGCAGCCCTCGAGGCGCGGCAGCGCGGCCACAACCTCGCCGGGTTCCGCCGGCTCTGCAACAGCGCCGGGTATCAGTTCTGCGCGCGCTGTCGTGGCTGCGGCCAGGAGGTGAGCGTGCACCGGGGCAACGGCTCCTGGTGGCACTCCCCCATCGCCCCCTGTCCGCGCGTCCACGACGAGCGCAACGGTGGCCCCGAGGCTAGCGGGCGGCGCTGAGCGGAGCGTCCCGCCGCATGTCGCGGGCGCTGACCTCGACGCGCAGGCAGCGCTCGCAGTCGTGACAGATCAGGTGCAGGATCTGCGGCCGGTCCAGCGGCCGGGCGAGTGAGTGGCGGCGGCCACAGCACTCGCACGTGACGATGATGTGCACGGTGTCCCCCTCATATCCGCCCCGGGCCGGCTGCCGGTCTCCGGGTTGGTGACGCGCTCTCGACACCGCTTCTCTCCCCAGGACTCCGATGATCCGCGGATGAGACGCGCGAGCGCTGAAAAACCTGCGCGGTTCCGGCCAAAGCCGTGCGATTGCAGTGATTGAACCGTCACCGGCCCGGCGGTTGCGCCGTGCGCACCGTGCCATGCGATTGCGCCGCACGCAGACCTCGACGCGAGCCAGGGCATGCTCATGACACCGGATGCTTGCGCAGCCAGTGCAGCACCTGGGCGGCGTGCGCGTCCGGCGGGAAGACGGGATAGAACACGTGCTCGACGGTCCCGTCGCGGACGACGAGGGTGAGCCGCCGGTAGAGCACCATCCCGTCGACCGAGAAGGTCGGCAGCCCCAGCTGCGCGCCGAGCCGCAGCTCCGGGTCGGAGAGCAGCGGGTAGGGCAGCGCCAGACGGCCGGCCGCCTCGTCCTGGTCGGCCCCGCTCTGCGCCGACAGCCCCAGCAGCGCGGCGCCGGCGCCGCTCAGGTCGGCGTGGTGGTCGCGGAACGAGCACGCCTCCGGGGTGCAGCCCCGCGCCCCGGGGATGTCGTCCCAGCCGGTGGGCAGCGGCTCGCCGGGGGTGCCGGTGCGGGGATAGACGAACAGCACGGTGCGGCCGCCGCCGAGGGCGCCGAGGTCGACCTCGCCGCCGCCGGTGGCGCGCAGCCGGAGCGGTGCCAGCACACGCCCCGGCAGGTGGTCGGCCGCACCGTCGTCGACGGGGACCGGCAGTCCGGAGGGCAGCAGCTCGTAGGCGCTCACGGCCCTCGCAGCATAGCCGTCCGCCGCCGCCGCCGACCGCCGGCCCGCGGCGCACCGGCCGGCCGCACCGCGAGTTTCCAGGACCACCGCGCGCCGCATCCGGTCCATACTCCACGATCAATCCGGACTCGGGTGACCTCCGGATGTCGAGTCGGCTCGGCGGGAGGACAGCATGCACGGGCGTCGCCGGCCCCGGACGGCCGCCGCCGGCGGCGGTGCGGCCCTGCTCGCGGTGGTCCTCCTGGCCGCGGTCCACGCGCCGCTCACCACCGGCGCGAAGGTCACCCCGACCCAGGGCGGCCGCGTGCTCGTCGAGGAGTCGCCGTCGGGGTGCAGCGCCGGCTTCTGCTACGCCCCCGCCGACATCGACATCCGCGACGGCGCCACCGTGACCTGGTTCAACAACAGCGCCGCCGCGCACACCGTCACCCGCTGCACCCCGGCGGCGTGCGCCGGCCAGGGCCCCGGCGACGGCCCCGACGCCCTCGGCGACAGCGGCCCGTTCGCCAACGGCGCCAGCTGGTTCTTCACCTTCCGCACCCCCGGCCGCTACGTCTACTACTGCAGCCTCCACGGCTACCGGGTGATGCACGGCTCGGTCACCGTCCACGCCGCCGGCCCGCAGGCCACGCCCACCCCGGCCCAGCCCCTCGGCGTCCCCCTGCCCGGGACCCCGTGATTCGTACCGGGCGAGGCACGCCTCCGAGCTGAGTCAGCCCTGGTTCAGTCCCAGGTAGCGGGCGGAGATGTCGGCGACGATCTCCTCGACCTCGGTCCGGTCGAAGCCGGCGACGAAGTCGCGCAGCACCTGCT
The DNA here is from genome assembly GCA_036495095.1 of Candidatus Dormiibacterota bacterium. Classification (NCBI taxonomy): domain Bacteria; kingdom Bacillati; phylum Candidatus Dormiibacterota; species Candidatus Dormiibacterota bacterium. The sequence continues at coordinate 10,012 of DASXNK010000021.1, forward strand.
CCTGGCGCTCGCCGAGGCGCTCGAGCAGCTGCCAGCCGGTGTCGGCGACGGCCAGGCGCAGCTGGCGGCGGTCGTCGGCGTCGCGCCACTCCATGGTGAGGCCGGCGGCGTGCAGCGAGCGGACCATGGCGGAGACGTGGGCGCGGCTGGCATCGAGGTGGCGCACCAGCGCGCTCTCGGGAAGGCCGCCGTCCCCGGCCCGGGCGGCGAGCGTGAGGAGCACGTGATACTGGGCCGGGCTCAACCCCTCCTCGACGGCGAGCCGGTCGACCAGCGCGACCGCACGCCGGAACAGCATCCGCATCCGCGCCCGCCGCCGGATCCCCTCGCGCGCGGCGGCGGAGACCGGGTCGGTCCTTCCGGCCATGTGTCCTTCGGTCCAGTTGACAAACTCCGGCTCCCTCGCGGATTGTAGGTCGGGGGTACGGAAGCGTCTCGCAACCATCCAGGGGAGACCGCGTATGTCCGCCGTCATCCTCGACCTCGAGCCCGACTACCGGGAGGTGGTGGCGCTGATCTGCCGCCGCCTGGGGCTCCTCCCCGCCTTCGTCGCCGATCGGAGCCTGCTCCTCGAGGCGCTGGGCGAGGGCGAGGCCCACCTCCTCATCGCCGACTCCGACGCCGTCGGCGGCGCCGAGGGCATCGCCGAGCTGCGCCGGGAGACCGACCTTCCCCTGATCGTCCTCGGCGGCGGTCCCACCGAGCGCTACCTCGAGGCCGGCGCCGACTACCACCTGCCCAAGCCCTTCGCCCCCGCGCTGCTCCGCACCACCGCCCAGGCGGCACTGCGGCGGTCGGTGGCGGTGGCCCCGCTGGCGCGCACCCGCATGGTGCTCGGCCGGGTGGTGTTCGAGCCCAGCCGGCGCCGCCTGAGCAGCGAGCGCGGGCGGCTCTCGCTCACCAGCCGGGAGGCCGACCTGCTCGAGTTCCTGGCCACCCACACCGGCCAGGTCATCAGCCGCGCCCAGATCATCGAGGGCGCGTGGGGCGGCGTCGCCGAGGCCACCGACGCGGCGGTGGTGAGCAGCGTCTACCGGCTCCGCCGCAAGCTCGTCGAGGCCGGGGCGACGGTGCGCATCGCCACCGTGCCCGGCCAGGGATACCGGCTGCTCCTCGACGCCGGACCGGGGCGGGGGCTGCTGCCCGCCGGGTCGGCCACGGTGGTGCTGCCACGGTCCTGATCGCCTGTGCCCTGCGCCGCGAGGCGGCGGCGGTGCGGCGCCGGCTGGGGGCCCGGCCCGGGGTGCGGGTGGTGACCACCGGGATGGGCCCGGCGGCGGCGGCGGGCGCCGCGGCCGCGCAGCTGGACGGGCGGGTCGTCGTGGTGGTGGTCGCGGGCGTCGCCGGGGGCTGTCACCCCACGCTCGAGACCGGCACGGTGGTCGTGGCCGAGCGGCTGTGCGACCTGGCCGGGCACCCCCTCGACGCGCCTCCCCCGCCCTCGAGGGTCGTCGCCACGGTCCTCGGCGCCGCCCCGCCCGCGGTCGCGGGCCTGGTGGCGAGCGGCGACGCCGTGGTCGACGACCCCGCCGCCCGGGCCCGCCTCGCCGCCGCCGGCGTCCTCGCCGTGGAGACCGAGGCGGCGGGGTGGGCACCGGCGTGCCTCCGGGCCGGTGTCCCGCTGGTGGTGGTGCGGGCGATCCTCGACACCCCGGCGCGTCCCCTGGGCGCCGCCGCCGGCCTCGTCGAGCCGGGCGGCGACCGCCCCTCCCCCCGCCGGCTGCTCGGCCTGGCCGGCCGTCCCGCCGCCTGGGCGTCGCTGCCGCGGCTGGCGCGGGCCGCCGCCCTGGCCGAGCGGCGCGCGGCGTGCGCGGTCGCCGCCGTCCTCGACGGGCTGCAGCGGCGCCGCGGCTGAGCGCGGGCTACCCGCTCCGCTTCAGGGTGCCCAGCCGCTTCGCCCGCCGCTCGGCGACGGCGAACAGCCAGAGCGCGGCGGGGATGAGCACGACCCCCATCAGCAGCAGCAGGCCGACCTGGGGCAGCAGCGCGGCGACGTGGGCGCCGTGGAGCAGCGCGTCGCGGATCGACGACAGCGTGTAGGTGAGCGGCGACAGCACCCCCACCGCCTGGAGCGGCAGCGGCAGCACCGAGACCGGGTAGTAGACGCCGGAGACGAGCAGGAACAGCCCCTGCAGCGCGGTGCTCATCTGCTCGCCCTTCTCCGGCGCCAGCAGCGGCAGGATCGCGATCAGGATCCCCAGGCCGATGAGCGGCACCGTCGACGCCGCCAGCACCACCGCGGCGGCGAGCAGGTCGGCGTGGGAGAGGTCGACGTGGAAGACGAGCAGGGCGACCACGACCACCGCCGCGGTCCGTGCCATGCCGTAGAGCACGGCGAAGACGCAGATGCCGAGCAGGTGGGTGGTCCGCCTCACCGGCGCCATGAAGGTGTACTCGATGGTGCCCTCCCAGCGCTCCCAGGCGACGATGTAGGCGACCTCCATGAACACCAGCGAGAGATAGCTCCAGAGCATCGAGCCGGCGAGCAGGTACAGCTGGATGGCACGCAGGTCGACGTGCCCGCCGACGCCGGTGGCCTCCAGGCCGGTGGCGAGGTAGCCGATGCTCATCACGCTGACCATGCTGTAGACGAACCACACCGCCTCCCACGCCCAGAAGCGCTGGTAGATGTTCTTCTGCCGCTCCAGGAAGCCGACGAACGCGCCGACCTCGTGGCGGAGCGCGGCGGTGCTCATGAGCCGTCCTCCCTGTCGTCACCGATGCTGCGGCCGGTCATGCGCAGGAACACGTCCTCGAGGCTCTCACCGGAGCTGCACAGCTCCGCCGGCGGCGCGTCGGCCACCACCGCGCCGGCCTCGAGGATGACGATGCGGTCGCAGAGCGCCTCGGCCTCGGCGAGGTCGTGGGTGCAGAGCACGATGGTCACGTCGCGCTCGTCGCGCAGCACCTGGATGAGCCGCTGCACGTCGCGCTTGGAGTGGGGATCGAGACCGGTGGTGGGCTCGTCCATGAGCAGCAGCGAGGGGGTGGTGAGGAAGCTGCGCGCGATCGCCACCTTCTGCTGCTGGCCGCGCGAGAGCTGCTTCATCGGACGGTCCATGGCGTCGGCGGGCAACCCCAGCCGGGTGAGCACAGACACCGCGCGCGGGCGCGCATCCTCGACGGTGCCGTACAGCCGCGCCGCGTAGAGCAGGTTCTCCCACGGGCTCAGCTCCTTGAAGAACGCGGCCTCGACCGAGACCCGGTTGATGCGGCGGCGCACCGCAGCGGCGTCGGCGACCACGTCATGCCCGAAGACGCGCGCGGTGCCGGTGTCCGGCACCATCAGGGTCGCGAGGATGCGGATGAGTGTCGACTTGCCGCTCCCGTTCACGCCGATGATCCCGGTGATCCCACCGGCGCGCATCTCCAGGTCGAGGGCGTGCAGCGCGGTTTTCTCGGTCGCCGCCCCCCGCCGCCAGGGCAGCCCGCCCGGACGCGTGCGGAAGCGCTTGCTCACCCCGCGGAGCTCCACCGCCGGCGCCGTCCGGCCCGGCACCGGTGTCGCCTCTGCCACCGTCAGCATCTCTGTCACCCGTGATCTCTCTGTCTCGATGAATCGAAAAGGACCGCTGTGGCCGGGCCACGCGGTCCTCGAGATCGGGCGTCAGGGGTCTGACTTCAGATCGTCAAGGCGCGGCCCATGCCGTGCGCGCATCACCCGTTCTCGGGCGTAGCGCCATCCACGTGGGCCTCATACGTTGATCTCCGCGGTCACCGGCGAGGTGCCGGTGGGGAGGTGCAGAGTACCACGGGATCCGGCGAGATGTGCCCGCTCGAGGTGCTCGACGGCGGCGCGGCCGCTGCGCGCGGCGCTCTCCATCGTCACCGGCCAGCCGGTCGCGGTCCACGCCCCGGCGAGGGCGAGGCCCGCCACCGGGGTCGCCGGACCGCGCCGCAGCGCCGCGCTGCCGGGGCCCAGCGAGGCGGTCGCGGCGCGCTCGCGGGTGACGTGCCAGCCGGTCAGCACGGCGTCGCGGCTGCGCGGTTGGGCGGCGTGGAGGCGGGGCAGGAGCAGGTCGAGCACCGCCTCGCCGGGGAGGGTGGCGAGGTCCTCGGCGGCGGAGAGCGAGCAGACCACGGTCTCGCCGTCGCCGGGCTCGTCGCAGAGCCGGCTGCGGCTGAAGAGCCACTGCAGCGGGCTGTCCCACACCGCCAGCAGCGGTGCGTCGAGCACCGGCCGGTCGAAGCGCAGCACCAGGTTGAGGATGGGGGTGACCCCGAGCCGCTGGGCGGCGGCGAGGTCGGGATCGGCGGCCACCTCGGGGGCGACCCGGGCGAGCAGCGAGGGCGGCCCGGCGATGACGACACGGGGGGTGGCGAGCACCTCGCCGGCGGCGGTGAGCACGCCGGTCACCGCTCCCCCGTCGACCAGCACCCGGTCGGCGGCGGTGCCGAGGCGCACCTCACCGCCGAACCGGGCGAGCAGCGCCGTGGCGGGCTCGAGCACGCGGCTGAGGCCCACCCGGGGCACCCCGATCGCGGCGGCGCCGCGGTGGAGGAGGAAACCCTCCCGGAGCACGAAGGCGCCGACCGCGGCGCTCACCCCTGCGCTGGGCAGGTTGCAGGTGGCGACCGTGACCAGGTCCCAGAAGGCGCGGCGGCGGGGGCCCCGCGCCGCCGCGCCCAGCCAGGTGGCGAGGTCCACGGCGTCGAGCCGGGCGAGGTCGCGCAGCGCCGCCAGCCGCAGCACCGCGGCGGCGATCGCGAGCCGGTCGCGGTGGCCGAGGAAGGGCATCCGCAGCAGCGCCGGACCGAGGTGGAGCGGCGCCGCCAGCGGGCTCTCGCCGAGGCGCGCCCGGCGGCCCCGCTCGTCGACGACGAGCACGTCGAGCCGGGGGGCGAGCGGCACCAGGTGCTCGGTGCCGAGGCGGCGGAGCAGGGCCCGGTGCTCGGTGCAGCAGGCGAGCACGACGTGCTGGCCGCAGTCGAGGTCACCGCCGAGCCGGCGGTCGGGGTGGGATCGGGCCATGCCGCCGAGCACCGGCCCGCGCTCGAGCAGCAGCGGCCGCCAGCCCCGGTCGGCGGCGGCGAGCGCGGCAGCGACCCCCGCCACCCCGCCCCCCACGACCACGCAGCCCCTCACAGCCGCCCGATCACCGCACCGCCGACCACAGCCCGGCCCGCCACCGCCAGCTTGGTCCGGGTGTCGAGCCGCAGCCGCGCCTGACAGGGCACGCAGTCGCGCTCGCGGAGCCGGTCGAGGAGGGTGCGGTAGAGGAGCGCGATGCCCGCCAGGCAGGGACGGCTGCCCCGGGGCACCAGCGGCAGCAGCGCCCCGGCGGCCTGGAAGGCCTGGGCCGCCCGCTCCGCCTGGAGGGCGAGGAACCGGGTCGCCGGGGCGTCGCCGGGCACCGCGGCGAGCACCGCTGCCTCGTCGAGGCGATGGGCGGCGAGCTCGTCCTGGGGGAGGTAGAAGCGGCCGTCGGCGGCGTCCTCGGCGAGGTCGCGGAGGATGTTGGTGAGCTGCAGGGCGAACCCCAGCTCGCCGGCGAGCGCGTCCGCCTCGGGCCCGGCGGCCCCGAAGATGCGGATGCACATCTGGCCGACCACCCCGGCGACGGCGTGGCAGTAGGCGCGCAGCGCGGCGAGGTCGGCGTGGCGGCGGGGCTCGACGTCCATGGCGACACCGTCGACCAGCGTCTCCAGCAGCGGCCGGGGGATGTCGAAGACCCGCACCGCGTCGGCGAGCGCCGCCTGCCGGGGGGTGTGGGGGGCCGCCGAGTACACCGCACCGAGCCCGTCGCGGAGCTCGCCGAGGCGGCGGTGCTTCTCGGCGGCGGGGAGGGCCGGGTCGTCGGCGATGTCGTCGGCGACGCGGCTGAAGGCGTACACCGCGTGGATGGCGTGGCGGCGGCGCGGCGGCAGCAGGCAGAAGGCGACGTAGAAGGTGCGCGCGCCGTTGCGGGCCACCCGGGCGCACTCGCGGCGGCCGTCGGCCACCAGCTGCTGGCCGTGGAGCGCGTCGGCAGGCCGAGCCTGGTGGACGCTCACCGCCGCAGGCTCCGCGGCGGCGGCACCGGGTCGACGAGGGCGCGCAGCGCGGTGAGCGCGGCCCTCGCCCGGCCGGCGGTGCCCGCGGCGGGCCGGCGCCGCAGCAGCCCGGGCCCGGCGGCATCGACGGCGTCGCAGGCGGCGGCTCCGTGGGCGACGAAGCCGGCCACCTCGACGGCGAGGCGCCGGCGTCCCAGGCCGGCGACCAGCGGCCAGCCGGCGGCGAGCCGGTCGCGGGCGGCGGCGAGGCACTCCGCCAGCATCCCCGGGAAGCCGGGCGCGGCCACCCCGGCGGCCAGCTGCGCCACCCCGACGCCGTGGCGCTCGAGGACGTCGCGGGGAACGTAGCAACGCCGCCGCCGGGCGTCCTCGGCGAGGTCCTGCCAGTGGTTGGCGAGCTGCAGCCCGGCGCACGCGCTCGCCGACAGTCGCAGCCGCTCCGGGGTGGCGGCGCCCTCGAGGTGGAGCACCATCTCCCCCACCGGGGCGGCGCTCAGCGCGCAGTAGGCGTCGAGCGTGTCCCAGCTCTCGTACGCGGAGACCCGCTGGTCGACCCGGTTGGCCTCGATCATGTGCAGGAACGGGTCGGGAGGCATGCCGCCGCCGGCGAGCAGCGGCTGCAGCGCGGTGAAGACCGGATGGGTGGCGGCACCGCGGGCGGCGGCGCGAACCTGGGCCTCGGCGGCGTCGAGGGCGGCGACGCGATCGCCCGCGTACTCGTCGCCGAGGTCGTCGACCAGCCGGCAGAAGCCGTAGACGGCGAGGCGGCGGGAGCGCAGCCGCGGCCCGCACAGCCACGCGAGGGGGAAGTTCTCGCGCCGGCGGGCGACGCCCAGGCCGTCGCCGGGAAGCGGGGGGGCGGCGCTCGCGGTCACCGCCCCGCCGGCCCGCTCACGTCACCGTCCATCGCAGCGTGCGGAAGAGGTCGCGAAGGCTGCTCGCGGCGGCGTCGGCGGCGGCGGGCTCGAAGCTGGAGTGCATCATGCAGTGCTCGCAGCGGGGGTCGCGCCCCGGTCCGTAGGCGTCGAAGTCGGTCTTGGTGATCAGGTCGTGGCAGCTCTCGTGGACCTGGTCGGTGATCAGGTAGCACGGGCCCTTCCACCCGTAGGGGTTGCGGGTGACCGTGCCCCACGCGTGGCAGGTGAGGCTGCGCTCGCCGCGCAGGAACTCGCGGTAGATCGGCGAGGTGAGCACCGGGTAGCGGCTGTCGAAGGACTGGATGGCACGGAACTTGGCGACGATCTCGTCGCGGGTCATCACCACCGACTTGTCGATCGCCTCGTAGCCGAAGGCGGGCGAGAGCAGCACCCCGTCCACCCCCAGCGAGGTCACCAGCTCCAGCATCGCGCGGACCTCCTCGACGTCGGTCTCACGGTAGATGGTGGTGTTGGTGGTGACCCGGTGGCCCTCCGCCTTGGCGACGGCGATGGCGCGCACCGCGATCTCGAAGACCCCGGCCCGGGCAACGATGTGGTCGTGGGTCTCCTCCATGCCGTCGAGGTGCACCGCGAAGCTCAGCTGCGGGTGCGGCGTGCGCCGCTTCGCGAAGCCCTCCAGGCGCAGCCCGTTGGTGCAGAGGATGAGGTGCTTGCCCATCTGGATCAGGCCCTCGACCAGCTCGTCGATGCCGCGGTAGATGAGCGGCTCGCCGCCGCAGATGGAGACCACCGGCGCGCCCGCCTCGCGCGCCGCGTCGAGGCACTGCTCGACGGTGAGCTCGGTGCGGTTGTCCTCGTACTCGAGGATCTTCCCGCAGCCGATGCAGGCGAGGTTGCACGCCAGGGTGGGCTCGAGCATGAGCACCATCGGCGAGTGGGCGTCGCCGGTGCGCTTGGCCCGGGCCGCGTGGATCGACGAGTCGACGGTCATCCGGAGCGGGAAGCGCACTACGACAGAGCCTCCTTGGTCGGCGCTGATCTCCTGCCGTTCCCGGTCTCGACGTGGAGGCCGGTGATGGCGCCGGTCAGCTTGATCGGGGCCCGGCCGGCCTCGCGCCTGCCGGAGGTGGGACGGGTGCGGCGGTAGCGGCCCAGCGCGGCCCCGGGGAAGTAGGCGGCGTAGCCGTGGTAGCCGAGGTAGAAGTCGCCGGGGAACCCGGTGCCGGTGAACCGCGGGTCGCGCCACAGCCCGTCGGCGCCCTGCTGGTCGATCAGCCATCGCGCCGCCCGCGCCGCGGCACCGCTGCCCGCCTCGCCACCGGCGCAGAGGCCCTGCAGGCCCCAGGCGGTCTGGGACGGGGTGGGCTCGCCGCGGCCGCGCAGCGCGGGGTCGCGGTAGGAGCCGCAGTCCTCGCCGAAGCTGCCGTCCTCGCGCTGGGCGCCGAGCAGCCAGGCGACACCGCGCTGCACCGCGGGATGGAGCCGGTGCAGGCCGCCGGCGATCAGCCCCGGGACGGCCGCGGCGGTGCCGTAGACGTGGTTCACCCCCCAGCGGCCGAACCACGAGCCGTCCGCCTCCTGGTGGCGGAGCAGCCAGCCGCGCATCGCCACGACGTCGCGGTGGGTGGCGCCGAGCCCCCAGCGCGCCGCGGCCTCGAGCACGTGGGCGGTGACGTCGGCGCTGGGCGGGTCGGTGACCGCGCCGAAGTCGCAGAAGGGGATGCGGCCCACCAGCCGGCTGGTGTTCTGGGCGTCGAAGGCGGCGACGCCGCCGTCGCGGCAGCGCATCCCGAGCATCCAGCGCAGCCCACGGAGCACCGCCTGGTCGCGGCCCTCCGCCTCGGCGGCACCCAGGGCGCAGAGCACGATGGCGGTGTCGTCGACGTCGGGGTAGAGGTCGTTGTGGTACTCGAATGCCCATCCGCCGGCGGGCAGCCGCGGCCGCATCCGCGCCCAGTCGCCGCGCACCCGCACCTCCTCGTCGAGCAGCCAGCGGGCCGCCCGGCGCATCGCCTCGTGGCCGGGGGCGACACCGAGGTCGGCGAGGGCGCACATCGCCAGGGCGGTGTCCCACACCGGGGAGACGCAGGCCTGGATCTCGCAGCGCTCGCCGTCGTCGAGCACGAAGCCCTCGAAGGCGCCCCAGGCGCGCTCCAGCGCCGGGCTGCCGGGGCGGTGGCCGAGGGCGTGGAGGGCGAGGCACTGGTACGCCATCGGCGGCTGGATCCCGCCGATGGCGCCGTCGGCGTCCTGGTGCTCGACGATCCAGGCCTCGGCGCGGGCGAGGGCACGCCCCCGGCCGGGCTGGCGGGGGAGCCGCCGGTAGGCGCCGAGCAGGCGGTCGACGCCGAGGAAGGCGGACGCCAGCGGGCCGGTGGGGACGGGCCGCCGCCGCCCCCCGGGGGCGCCGTCGGGGATGGCGCCGCGCTCGAGCACGATCGCGTCGCAGGGGGGCCGAAGGGTGAGCACGACGGTCAGCGGCACGATCGTCGCCCGCGCCCAGGAGGCGAAGCGCATCAGCCCCAGCGGCGCCCGCTCGGGGAGGAACAGCATCTCGGGGGGCAGCTCGGGCAGCCCCTCCCAGGGCCGCAGCCCGGCGCAGGCGAGCCACATCCGGGTGAACACCCGGGTGGCGGCGAGGCCGCCGAGGCGCTCGGCGGCGGCGCGGGCGGCGGCGACCCTCGGGTGGTCGGCGGGCAGCCCCGCGGCGCGCAGCGCGGCCAGCGCCTCGACGGTGACGTCGGCATCCGCCGGGCCGGCGGCGTGGGTGGGGAAGCCGCCGTCGGGGAGCTGGTCGTCGAGGATCCGGGTCACCAGCCGCCGCTCCCGCTCGGGGTCGGCGCGGCCGAGGATGCGGCCCAGCAGCAGGTACTCCGCCTCCATGCAGACGTTGCTCTGCAGCCGGTACGACCAGTGGCCGTCGGCGCGCTGCTGGGCGAGCAGCCCGTCGCGGGCGCGGTCGCAGGCGGCGTCGAGCAGCTCGGCGTCGGGTGCGAGCGAGCCGGCGCGGGGCGGCCGGGCGGGCAGCGGGAGGGCGGCGGTCACGAGCTGCGTCCCCACATCGCCTCGACCAGCCCGTGCAGCGCCGCGCCGCCGTCGACCTCGGACACCAGCGCGCCGAGCAGCGCCTCGACGGCGCGCCGGTGCCCCTCCTCGACCTCGAGGGCGCGCTCCCTGGCGCCCGCGGACTCGAGCAGCTCGAGCAGCCGCTCGACGCTGCTGGCGGGGTCGTCGAGGGCGGCCGCGAGGTCGGCGGCGCCACCCCGGTCGAGGGCGGCCGCGATCGGGAGGCTGGCCTTGCGCCGGGTCAGGTCGCCGCCGACCGGCTTGCCGGTCCGGGCGGGGTCGCCCCAGACGCCGAGGATGTCGTCGCGGGCCTGGAAGGCGAGACCGAGCCGCTCGCCGAGCCGCCAGAAGGCCTCGACCACGGTGTCGTCGCCGTCGCGGGCGGTGGCCGCCCCGGCGGCGCTGGAGGCGGCGAACAGCGCCCCGGTCTTGCGCGTCGCCAGCCGCTCCCAGTCGGCGATGGTGGGGGCGATCGCGCCCTCGGCGCTCATGTCGAGGTGCTGTCCCTCGATCATCGACAGGGTGGCGCTGTGGATCAGCGCCGCCGCCCAGGGGCTCGCCCGCCACGCCAGCCCGAGGCCGAGGGCCATCAGGGCGTCGCCCGCGTTGAGCGCCGGGCCGGTGCCGGCGCGCGCCCACAGCGAGGGGCGGCCGCGGCGCTCGCGGTCGCCGTCGGCGATGTCGTCGTGGACCAGCGAGAAGGCGTGGATGCACTCCAGCGCGAGCGCCGGCAGCAGCGCCAGGTCGAGGTCGCCGCCGAGCGCGTCGCAGACCTGCAGGCAGAGCAGCGGCCGCAGCCGCTTGCCGCCGGAGGCGATCGGGGCGCCGTCGGCCCCGAGCACGCCGAGGGCCTCGCCGCAGAGCGGCCGCATCGCCTCCGGGCAGTCGCCGAGGGCGAGGCGGAGGCCGCCGTCGATGCGGGAGCGCAGCTCGGCGCTGCGCGCGGGGATGGAAGGGGCAACGCCGGGTCCGAGCACCGCCGCCATCAGAAGCTCCTGCAGAGGTCGTCGACGGCGTCGACGAGCCAGTCGGGGGTCGAGGTGCCGCTGGCGATGCCGATGCGCTGCCCCGGCGAGAACCACTCCGGCCGCACCTCGTCGGGAGTCTCGACATGGTAGGTCGGACGGTGGGCCCCGCAGCTCTCCGCAAGCGCCCGGGTGTTGGCGCTCGACCGGCCGCCGACGACCACGATGACATCCGCCTGCGCCACCAGCCGGCCGCCGTCGCGCTGGCGCATGGTCACCACCGGGCAGCGGGTGTCGTGCACCTCGAGGCTCAGCGCCCGCCGCTCGAGCGCGGCGAGGATGGGCGGCAGGTGCGCCCCCGGGAAGGTGCTCTGCACCACCACCCCGAGGTGCCGGCCGGCGGGCACCTGCTCGGCCTCGGCGGCGGTGGGGACGAGGTGGCCGCAGCCCGCCCAGCCGAGCACACCGCGCACCTCGGGATGCTCGCCGTGGCCGATCACCACCAGGGTGCGGCCGCTGTCGCGGACCGCCATCGCCGCCTCCTGCACACGACGCACCAGGGGGCAGGTGGTGTCGACCACGTCGAGGCCGCGCCGCGACGCCTCCGCGAAGACCGCCGGCGCCGCCCCGTGGGCGGTGATCACCACCCGCGCGCCCTCGCGGACGCGCGCCGGATCGCGCTCGACGCTCAGGCCGCGGAGCGCCAGCCGCTGCTGTGCCTGAGGGTTGTGCACGATCGAGCCGAGCGCCACGACGGAGCGCGGGTCGCCGTCGCCGAGCGCCGCCTCGACGGTGGCGAGGGCGTCGCGCACCCCGAAGCACGGGCCGGTGAAGCGGGCGCGGACGGTCTCCAGCCTGGTGCCTCCTCGAGGAAGGGAAGACGATCCGCGACCCAGTCTGCGACGGCCTCCTCACAGCCGCCGTCATCGCCGCGTCAACCCCGATGGCGAGACTGCGAGCCCCGCCATCGGGAATCGTCTGGCAGGTTTCCGGGACGACCTCCGTTGAGATGGCAGGGAAGGGAGGGACGCCACCGGCGTCCCCGGAGGGGGGAGAGCCTGCCATGACACCGATCACGCACCGGTTGAGATTGCTGATCTCGGCGGTGGTCATCGTCACCTGTGCGAGCGCGCTGGTGTTCGGGGGCGCCCGCGGGGTGGCCGCGACCGGCGCGACCGTCAGCATCACCGTCCAGACCATGGACTCCTGCAAGCAGGCGCTCGACGGCGCCGGCTACAGCCTGAGCGGAGGCAGCCTCGGCGCGCCGATCACCGCCACCAGCACGGCGACCGGCAAGGGCAGCGTCGCCACCGGCGCCTGCCCCCTGCAGCAGGGCAACTGCGCCACGTTCCACATCGGCTGCCTGACCCTCGCCGGCGTCCCGGTGCCGGGCGTCTACAGGATGCACGTGGTCACGACGCCGCCGGCGAACGTCGCCAACCCCCAGGGCTATGCGGCCTGCCAGGGTGGCAGCGCCTGCCAGAGGGAGGAGGCGACGATCACCGTGGCCGCCAACGGCTCGGTCCAGGCGACGGTCACCAACGTGTATCCCGACGGCTTCGTCCTGACCACCCCCGCGGGTGGCGGCTTCGCCGGCAGCGCCGCCGACCCGATCGTCTTCCACCTCTTCGGGCTCGGCGCGGGCAGCTGCGACGGCGACGGCGACAGCGACGACCACCTCACCGGCTCGCCGAGCACGCACTGCGGCTACCCCGAGGCCCAGGAGGCGAGCGCCTGCCAGCCGTACCCGTGGTCGTGCGCCTTCGACACCGGCACCACCACCACGACGACGGGGGGCACCACCTCCACCGGCAGCACCACCTCCAGCTCGACCACCTCGTCGACCACGACCACGTCGTCGACCACCACCTCGACCAGCACCGCCCCGGGCGGCGTCACCACCACCAGCAGCGGCACCACCAGCACCAGCACCGCGGCTCCGGCCGCCTGCGTCAGCCAGGCCACGATCACCTGGCCATGGCGGGCCACCGGGTCGGACTCGCGCACCAAGCACGTCCGCACCGTCGCCGCCGGCGCCCTCAGCGCCACCCTCAGCGCCACCGGCACCACCAGCATGCGGATCGGCATCCAGGACGCCAACGGTCAGACGCTGGTGAGCCGCAGCGGAACCCACGGCAGCGTCACCGTGACCGTGCCCAGCCTTCCCGCCGACTCCTCGGTCTTCGTGGTGGAGAGCCTCTCCTTCGCGAACACCACGACCAAGAGCAGCTACACGCTCGCGGTCACCCACTGCTAGCGGCCACGGGCGGGGAGGGCCGGCGCCCTCCCCGCCCCGGCCGGCCGGCGACCTGCTAGGTTGGCCGGCCATGGACGCGGACTGGGCCCTCGCCAGCCGGGCGGCGCACGCGGGCCTGGGGTCCGACCCGGCCTCGGGGGCGATCGCGCCGCCGCTGGTGCCCAGCTCGATCTTCGAGCACGGCAACCCCGGCGGCTACGAGTACGGCCGCGAGCGCAACCCGCTCTGGGAGCGGCTCGAGGCCACCCTCGCCGACCTCGACGGGGGCGCGGCCGCGGTGGTGTTCTCGGCCGGCGTCGCCGCCCTCGCCGCGGTGCTCGGCACGGTCCCGCCGGGCGCGGCGGTGGTGGGGCCGCACAACGGCTACTCGGGCACCCGGCGGCTCCTCCACGAGCTCGACGCCGCCGGCCGCATCGAGATGCGGCTCGTCGACATCGCCGACACCGACGCGGTGTCGGCGGCGTCGGCGGGAGCCGCGCTGTGCTGCCTCGAGACCATCACCAACCCGCTGCTCACCGTCTGCGACGTGCCCGCGTGCGCCGCCGCCGCCCACGCCGCCGGGGCGCGGGTGCTGGTCGACAGCACCCTCACCCCACCGTGCACGATGCGTCCCCTCGAGCTCGGTGCCGACCTGGTGGTGCACTCGCTCACCAAGTACGCGGGCGGCCACAGCGACCTCGTCCTCGGCGCCGTGGTGGCCGCCGGCGCCACCGACGCGGAGGCGATCCGCAGCCTGCGCACCCGCGACGGGGCCATCCCCGGGCAGCTCGAGGCCTGGCTGACCCTGCGCGGCCTGCGCACCCTCGAGGTGCGGGTGCGCCGGCAGATGGAGAACGCGGCGGCGCTCGCCCACCGGCTCGCCGGGCACCCCGACGTGGCCGCGGTGCACTACCCCGGGCTGCCCGCGCACCCGCAGCACGAGCGCGCCGCCCGCCTGCTCGAGGGCGGCTTCGGCGCCCTCGTCGGGGTGGTGGTCGAGGGCGGGGTCGAGCGCGCCGACGCGGTCTGCCGCGCCACCCGGCTGTGGACCCACGCCACCAGCCTCGGCGGCACCGAGTCGACGCTGGAGCGGCGCGGACGCTACGACCTCGACGCCCCGCTCTGCCCGGACGGGTTCCTCCGCCTGTCGGTGGGCATCGAGGACGCCGCCGACCTCATCGCGGACCTCGACGCGGCGCTCGCGGCCAGCCGCCCCGGCTGAGCTCAGGGCCCCCTGCGGATCAGTGGCCGGGCTGCGGAGCCGGCGTCGGAGTCGGGTGCGGCGGTGGCGGCGGCGGCGGCCCCTGCGTGGTCGACGCCGACTGCGTCTGGGTCTGGGTGCGGGTGGGCTGCGCGCTCGACCGGGTCGTGGTCTGGGAGCGCGCCGGCGTGCTCGACGGCGTCGGAGGCGGAGGTGGCGGCGGCGGCGCGTGGGTGGTCGAGGAGGTGGTCTGCGCCTGCGACCGGGTGCTCTGCTGGGTCGTGCGCGTGGTGGTGCTGCTGCTCTGGGCGGTGGTGGCCTGGGCGGTCGTCGTGTGGGTGCGGGTGGTCTGGGTGCCCTGCGAGGACGTGGACGCCTGCGCCGTCTGCCCGCCCTGGCCGGTCGACTGCCGCCCGCCGGGGGACGGCTGCGGGGAGGCGAGCGCCCTGCTCGCCTCGCCGGAGCCGGTGAGGGCGTGGCTGCTGGTCGAGTCGGTCCGGGGGCGCGGCGTCGCGGTCGGCTCCTGGCGGAGGCGCGCGGCGCAGCGATCGGCCGGGCACCGGTCGCAGCTCTCGAGCTGGCAGACCGGGTCGGTGCGGACCATGCAGCGGCAGCCGTGATGGTCGCCGGGGTCGCAGTACGGTGGGTGGCAGCCCGGAGCCGGGCCGCAGTCGTCGCGGCACTCGGCCTCGGCGACCCGCCACGGCGAGTCGAAGGTGCGCTCGCGGTGGCCGTCGTGCAGGTCCTGCACGTAGAACTCGACGTAGTCCGAGAGGCGCACGTCACCGGGCACGGCGAGCGCCACCGCCCGGAAGGTGCCGTCGGGGTCGACCACGACGAAGACCGCCGCCTCGGGACGCAGCGCGCAGGTCTCCGGCCGGCCGCCCACGCAGGGTTCGATCCGGACCCGGTCGCCCGCCGGCCACCCGGTGCCGAAGCCGAGCACCCTCGACCCCGGCGGGCCGCCCCAGGGCGTGAGCCGCAGCTCCTGCACCGCGTCCGCGGACCGCGGCGGGGCGACGTTCACCACCACCCCGAGCTCCGCCTGCCGGGCGACCAGCGTCCGCGGGTCGATGTCGGGCCTGCCGCCGCCCAGGGGACGCCCGAACGCCTCCCCGGTCCCGGTCTCGAGCAGGACCAGGGTGGGGAGCACCCTCGGCGCCGGCTCGATGACGATGAGCGTCGCCGGCCGGAACTCCTCCCAGGCCTCGCCGACGAAGCGCGCGGTGCGCTGCACCCGGTCGGGAAGGGTCAGCGGATCGCCGCTCTGGCAGCGCACCCGGGGGACGCCGAAGTGGTCGACGAGCACGGTGGTGCCCCGCTCCAGCACCACCTGGACGGCGACGCCGCGACCGTCGACGCGGCGCCAGTCGGTGACCCGGACGTCGTCGAGGAGGTCGGCGGGCACGAGCTCGTCGAGGAAGTCGCGGACCGCCTCGGCGTCGATCCCCTCCGATACCGCCCAGGCGCGCTCCACGTCGCCGTCGCCGCCGAGCACCCGCACCAGCAGCCGGGGATCGCAGCGGCTGACCCCGACGCGGCCGCCGTAGAGCTGCGGCATCGACCCGTCGACGGTGGTGAGCGCGGTCGCCGGGGCGCTGCGCGCCGCGGTGGCGGCGGCGGCGACCGGGGGCGTCGCGGCACCCGCGTCGCGGGGCGCGGCGGGCGGGGGCGGCGCCGCCGTCGGGGTGGGCGGCAGGGACGTCGCCCCCGGGGTCATCAGCGAGGCGGTGAAGGGGTTGGGGCCGGTGCTGGCGGCGGGGGCGAGGTAGATCTCGCCGGCGGCCTGCGCGGTGGTGCCACCCCCGCGGCCGAGCAGGCCGACGGCGAGCAGCAGACCCGCGAGCAGGCCCGCGACGACCCCGAGTGCCACCAGCCCCTTCCCGCGGAGGCCCCGCCCGTCTCCCGCCATCCCCTCTCTCGCGTCGTCGCCGGCGGAGCGCGCCACCCGCGCCCCGGACCCTCCGCCGGAATGATGACCGCTGGGCGGACCGGAGTCCACGCCGCCGTTCGCGGAGCCGCGCCGGCTGCGGCTACGGGGTGGGGCTCGGGCCCGGCCTGGGCTGACCACCCTGTCGCGGCGGCGGCGGCGCAGGCGTGGACTGCTGGCTCGGCTTCGGCTGCGGGGTCGGGGTGGGCGGCGGCGGCTTCGGCTGCGGCGTCGGCGTCGGCGGCGGCGGCTTCGGCTGCGGGGTCGGCGTCGGCGGCGGCGGCTTCGGCTGCGGGGTCGGCGTGGGCGGCGGCGGCTGCGGCTGCGCGGTGGCGGTGGGAGCCGGCTTCGGCGGTGTCGGCTGCGCGGTGGCGGTCGACGCCGGCTTCGGCGGCGACGGCTGCGCGGTGGCGGTCGGAGCCGGCTTCGGCGGCGACGGCTGCGCGGTCGCCGTCGGCGACGCCGGCGTCGGAGACGTCCGCGGCGGCTGCGTCCCCGTCGTCGCGCTCGGGCTGGGATGGGACGGGCCGCTCGGACCCGGGGTCGGGGTGGAGCGCGACTGCGAGGTCGACGTCGAGGTCGACGCCGTCGCGGTCCGGGTCGTGGTGGTGGTCCCGGTCGCCGGCGACCCCGAGGCGGTGCCGGTCCGCGTGCCCGACGACGTGGTCGCGGACAATGTGGTCCCGTGACCGGTGGCCGGTGGCGAGCCGGACGAGCCCGGTGCGGCGTGGATCTGCTGCTGGCTCGGGCGCGGCGACGGCGTGTCGGTGGGCGGCGGTCGCGGCGTCTGGGTGGCGTGCGGGGTCGCGAGCGCGGTCAGGCCGCGGGCGCAGCGCGACGGCGGGCACTGGTCGCAGCTGTCGAGGGCGCAGACCGGCTCGGCGCGCGAGGAGCACCGGCAGCCGCGCTTCCCGGCGGGGTCGCAGTAGGGCGGGTGGCAGCCGGACGGAGCGGCGCAGTCGTGGTCGCAGGCCGCACCGCTGACCGACCAGGGCACGTCGAAGCTGTACGGCCTCTGCCCCGGTCTGACGTCGCGGAGGTAGAACTCGACGTAGTCGGAGGGGCTGACGGTCGCGGGGACGCGGATCACCACGCCGGCGAAGGCGCCGCCGGCGTCGGCGGTGGCGAGGACCGCCAGCTCGCTCCGCAGGGAGCAGGTCTCCGGCCGGCTGCCGACGCAGGGCTCGATCGCGATCCGGTCGCCCGCCGGCCACCCCGTCCCGGAGGCGACCACGCTCGCGCCCGGGGGGCCGCCCGGCGGGCTGATGCTCGCCTCCTGGACCGCCGAGGCCGGCTGCGCCTGGAACAGCTGCTCCGGCGCCGGCTGCCCGCCGCCCGCCGCCGCGGCCTTCGCCTGGAGGTCGGCGGCGAAGGCCTCGGGGGCGACGTCCGACGTTCCGGTGCCGCCGACGGGGCGCGCGAAGGCCTGCCCGCTGCCGGTGTCGAGGAGCACCACCTGCGGCAGCGGCGCGGAGGCGGGGACGATCACCACCAGGTTCGCCGGGCGGAACCGCGGCCAGGGCGAGCCGACGAAGCGCGACCCCTTGCTCACCACCTCCGGCGGGCCGAGCGGGTCGCCGCTGAGGCAGCGCACCCGGGGCGCCCCGAAGCGGTCGACCAGCACCGCGGTGCCGTCCTCGAGCACGGTCTGGCGGGGGACCGCGCGGCCGTCGACGCGGCGCCAATCGGTGACCCGCGCGTCGTCGAGGAGGAGCACCGGTGCCAGCCCCTGGATGAGGTCGGGGACCGCCGTCGCGTCGACGCCCTGGGCGAAGGCCCAGTCGGCGGCGACGTCCGGGGCGGCGGCGAGCAGGTCGGCAAGCCGCTGGGGATCGCAGGCGCCGCTGCCGACGGTGCCCCCGTACAGCTGGGGCACCGATCCGCTCACGGTGGTGATCGCGGTGGGAGGAGCGGCGTCGACGGTCGCCGCGGCCGGCGGCGGCGGCGGCGGTGGCGGCGCCTGCTGGTCGGCGGGCGGGGCCGGCGGCTGCTGGGCGTCGGCGACCGGCGGCGTCTCGGCCTGCGCGGGCGGCGCGGTGGCGGGCGGCACGCTGGTCTGCCCGACCATCACCGACGCGGTGAAGGGGTTCGCACCCACCGCCGCCGCCGGCGCCAGGTAGATCTCCCCCGACGCCTGCGCGGTGGTCCGGGCGGGGTGGCCGGGCAACCCGAGGGTGGAGACGAGCAGGAGGGTGACCGCCGCCAGGGCCGCGGCCCCGGCGATCGCCCGTCGCCTGCGCCCGCCCCACCACGGACGCCGGCCCGCCGGCACGGCGAGGAGCCGCGTCACGGGCTCGTTCCCCATCGTCCCTCTCTCGATGCGCCTCGCCCCGTCACGTCCCGGGGCCCACATCAGCGCGGTCCGTATCATGACTTTCGCCGGACGCGATGTCCATGCCGCGACTCCCCCGGCGGCTCCGTATAGTGGTGACGGCACCGGCCGATGGGCGCCCGAGTGCGGCGCCCGCCGACGACGACCGAGAGGGATGGGAATGAGGGGGCTCCGCATCCGTGCGGGCGGCGACGAGGTGCTGGTCGAGTCCGCGGAGGCGGTGATCATCGGCCGCGGACCCGAGGCGCGGGTCCGCTGCCGCGACTCGCGGGTGTCCCGCCGCCACCTCGTGCTCCGGCCCGAGAACGGAGACTGGCGGGTCGAGGACCCCGGCAGCTCCAACGGCACCTTCCGGGACGGCGACCGGGTGGCGAGCTTCCTGCTGGTCGAGGCGGTCAGCCTGCGGCTCGGCGACCCCGCCAGCGGCGTCCTCGTCGAGCTCGAGCCCGACCGCGGCGACGAGACCGTGCTGGTCGATGCCGCGCTCACCCGGCTGGACGGCGACTCGACCCGGCTGTACGAGACGCCGCCGGCCCCGCGGCCCGAGCCGGTGCCCACCGGCACGGTGCGGATCGGGCGCTCGGCGGACAACCAGATCGTCCTCGACGATCTGCAGGTCTCGCGGCATCACGCGGAGCTGGTCCCCGTCGCCTCGGGCGGCTGGGAGCTGGTCGACCTCGGCAGCCACAACGGCAGCTTCGTCAACGGCGCCCGGATCACCCGCGCCCGGCTCGCCGACGACGACCTGGTGAGCTTCGCCGGCCAGCTGCTGCGCTTCGCGGGCGGGGCCCTGCAGGAGTACGTCGAGGAGGACCGCACCGGCTTCGAGGCGGTGGGCCTGGTGGTGCGCAGCGACGCCGGCACCGTGCTCCTCGACGAGGTGAGCTTCTCGCTCGACCGCTGCTCGTTCCTCGCCGTGGTCGGCACCAGCGGCGCCGGGAAGTCGACGCTGCTCAACGCCCTCGCCGGTTTCCGCCCCGCCCAGGAGGGGTCGGTGCTGTGCGGCGGCCGCGACCTCTACTCGTCGTACGACGAGATGCGGCAGCGGATCGGGTACGTCCCCCAGGACGACATCCTCCACCCCCAGCTCACCGTCCGCCGGGCGCTGCGCTACGCCGCCGAGCTGCGCTTCCCCCCCGACGTCACCGGCGCCGACCGCGAGGCGCGGGTCGAGGAGGTGATGGCCGAGCTGGGGCTGAGCGCGCGCGCCGACCTGGTCATCTCCAAGCTGAGCGGCGGTCAGCGCAAGCGCACCAGCATCGCCGTGGAGCTGCTCACCAAGCCCGAGCTGCTCTTCCTCGACGAGCCCACCAGCGGGCTCGACCCCGGCTACGAGAAGGCGCTGATGGGCCTGCTCCGCCAGCTCGCCGACGGCGGCCGGACCGTGATCGTGGTCACCCACAGCCTGCAGAGCCTCTCGCTCTGCGACCGCGCCCTGGTGCTCGCCCCGGGCGGGCGCACCGCGTTCTTCGGCCCGCCGGAGGAGGCGCTGGAGCACTTCGGACGCACCGACTTCGCCGACGTGTTCTCCGACCTCGAGGCGGGCCGCGAGCTCGACTGGAAGACCGGGTTCCTGCGCAGCGCCGCCTACGCGCGCTACGTGCGGCGCCGCCAGGACGTGCCCCACCGGGTGGCGCAGCAGGCGGCGCCGGCGCCACCCCCGGGCCACCGCTGGCTGCGCCAGTTCTCGACCCTGACCCGCCGCTACGTCGCGGTGATCGCCAGCGACCGCTCCAACCTGATGCTGCTCGCCCTCCAGGCGCCGATCCTCGAGGTCATCATCCTGCTCGCCAACGGCGCCGGCGGCTTCGATCCCGACACCTCGGTGGCCATCCGCATCGCCCAGTCGGTGGGCCTCTTTCTCGCGGTGAGCGCCAGCTATCTCGGGGCCGGCAACGCCATCCGCGAGATCGTCAAGGAGCTGCCCGTGTACCTGCGCGAGCGTGCCGTGGGCCTGTCGATCTCCGCCTACGTGGCGTCGAAGGTCGTGGTGCTGTCGGCGATCACCATCCTGCAGGCGGCGGCGCTGGTGCTCATCGGCACCGCCCGCCAGGGCTCGCCACCTGACGCCGCGCTGCTCGGCTCGCCCCGGCTGGAGATCTTCGCCGGCATCGCCCTCTCCGGCCTGGCGGCGATGGGGCTGGGGCTGATGCTCTCGGCACTGGTGCGCAACGGCGACAAGGCGGTGACCCTGCTCCCGCTCATCCTCGTCCCCCAGCTGGTGCTCACCTCGCCCCAGCTCCAGATCTACGACAAGCCGGGGCTCGCCCAGGTGGCCGATGTCGCCAGCGCCCAGTGGGGGTACGCCATCTTCGCCTCCACCATCGACACCAACCAGCTGGCCGCCGCCGCCCAGGTGGGCGCCGGCCCCAGCCAGTTCGACACCCGCGGACGCTGGAACCACGACGCCCGCACCTGGCTGACCGACGCCGGCTGGCTCGCCGGCCTGGTCACCGTCGAGCTGGTCGCCACCGCGATGCTGCTGCGCCGCCGCGACCCCAGCCTGCTCGGCTGACGGTCCCCTATCCGGTCCGCGGCGCCGGCGCCAGAACCTGGGCGAGGGCGGCGAGGGCGATCACCGCGCCGCCGGCGGCCACCACCCAGATCCCGGCGCCCACCTCGCCGCTGACGAAGCGGCGTGCGAAGTCGGGAAGGCGGTCGATCATCGAGCCGAGGCGGTCGTCGATGTGCTGCGCGGCAACGAGCGCGAACACCACGCAGACCGCCCCGAGCACGCCGGCCAGGCCCACCACCGCACGCTCGGTGGCGCCGGCCGGGGCGCCACCGGTGAACAGGGTGCGCAGCCCCACCAGGCAGGCGACCGCGCCCACCACGATGCAGAAGACCGCGTCGGCGCCGCTGTCGATGCCGGTGCGGGTGAGGGTGCCGGCGATCGGCACCGTCACCTTCGCCCAGGTCATCAGCGCGCCGAGGATCAGCGCCACCGAGCCGAGCACCATCGCCGCCGCGGCCAGGCGTCGCACCGCCGCCGGTGCACCCGCGCGCACCCCGACCGCGGTCTGCGCGCCCATCAGCGTCCCGCCGGCGGGAAGCTGCCCGCGGCACCGGGATTGGTGCAGTTCCTCGACTCCGCCTCGGTGACCGGCGGCGGCGCCGCCAGCGCCGGCGGGGTGGCGAACGGCGCCGGGCCGGAGGCCACCAGGCAGTCGGTGAGCGGTGCGGCGCCGGCGTCCCGCCTGGTGAGCGCGGGGAGGTTCCAGCGGCGCTGGATGGTGGCGAGGATGGAGGTGTGGTCGTACACCGTGTGCGAGGTGAAGCCCGGCTTCGCCCACGGCGACACGATCACCGTGGGCACGCGGAAGCCCAGCCGGGTGTAGTCGTCGCCGTAGCCCTGCTGGCCGGGCTTGAGGTTCGGGTGGGTGCCGTCGCCCGGCGACACCGCCGCCGGCGGGGCAACGTGGTCGTAGTAGCCGCCGCCCTCGTCGTAGGTGAAGATGAGCAGCGACCTCGCCCACACCGCCGGCGCGGCGAAGAGGGCGTGGATCACGCCGGAGACGAAGGTCTGGCCGGCGCGGACGTCCTGCGGGTTCTCCTCGCTCGACCAGCGGTAGCCGCCCTCCACCAGGGTCACCGCGGGCAGGCTGTTGGCGGCCAGCGCCGCCTGGAAGGCCTGGACGGTGCGGTCGGGCGACCCGCTGGGCCCGAACAGGTTCTTCCCGGAGCGTGCGCCGGTGAAGCCGGCGCCGAACAGCCCGGGGGTGGGAGCGTCGGTGTAGTAGCACCCCCACGAGATGCTGTGGGCCTCGAGCACCTGGAAGATGTGGCCGTTGGGCGGGCTGACCGACGGCGGCGGCGTGTCGGTGGTCACCAGGCCGGCGGCGGTGCCCGCCATCATGAACACGCGGTTGGGGTAGGTCTGGCAGAGCGTCGACGAGAAGTAGCGGTCGCACACCGGGAACTTCGACGCGAGCGCGTAGGCGAAGGGCAGGACGCGCTGGTCCCAGTAGCCCATCGCCACCTGTCCGCTGGCGTTGACGAACCCGTTCATCGCGCCGCCGGCGAAGCTGATGTGACTGGCGTCCCAGGTCTGCAGCGGGCCGCCCTGCAGCTGGCAGCCGTTGGGCATCGGGAACGCGCGGTAGGCGGCGCCCTTGGAGTCGGTGTTGGCGGCGGCGGGTCTGCCGTCGGCGGCCAGCGCGGGCCAGCCGTCGATCCGGCCGGCGAGGCCGGGGACGTGGTGCGGCAGCATCCCGAAGTAGTTGTCGAAGGAGTGGTTCTCCATCATCACGATGATGATATGGTCGATGTTGGCCAGTTCCGGGACGAGGTCGGGATGCAGCATCCCCGCCGGCCGCTCCGGGAAGGGCAGCGAGCCGGGCAGCCGGGTGGCGGCGCCGGCGCGCAGCCGCGGCAGGCTCCAGGGCAGTGACGCGGCCAGCGCGGCACCGCCCGCGACGCCGAGGAAGCGGCGCCGGTCCATCATGCTCATCGAATTCCTCCCTCTCTCTGGTCGGCCGCCGGCGCTCGGGCGCTGGTCAGCTCGCCGGTGCCGCCGCCGGTGCGTCCGCGTCCACCCGCCCGTCGGTGCCCACGGGGCGGCTGAAGCGCGCCCCGGTGACGCTGTCGACGAGCACCAGGCTGGCCAGCGGCTGGGTCGCCGCGGTCACCACGCTCACCCCCGCCGGCGCGAAACCGGCCCAGTGCGCACCCACGTATCTGGGGCTGATCGTCACCGCGACCGGCGGCGTCAGCGGGCTGCCGCCGGCGCAGCGCACCCTGGCGACGCCGAAGTGGTCCACCATCACCGCGGTGCCGGCCTCGAGCACCGACTGAGAGGTGTTGGGATGGTCGACGAGGAACCCGTGGTCGGTGACCCGGGTGTCGCCGCGGAGCACCACCGCGGTCAGCCCGCCCGCGAACGAGGGGATGTCACCCGGGGTGATGCTCTCGACCTCGGCCCAGGCGGCGGCGACCGCGGGCCGCTGCTGGAGGCGGGTGATCAGCTGCTGGGCGTCGCAGGTCGCGGCGCCACGGGCGCCGCCGTAGAGGCCGGGCTGCGAGCCCCGGGTGGTGGTGATCGTCGCCCTCGCCGAGCCCTCGCCCTGGGCCGGGGCCACCGCGCCCGCGGTGGTGGCCGCCGCCGGGGTCGGCGCGGGGTGGCCGGTGGCCAGGGAGGCGGTGAATGGATGGGCGCCCGCGGCGCTCGCCGGCTGGAGCACGATCTCGCCGCGCCCGTGGGCGGTGGGCTCGGCGAGGCGGCCCATGCCCACCACCACCACCACCAGGAGCGGGAGCATCACCGCGGCTCCCCCGGGGCCGCGGCGGCGGCGCGCCCTGCGGCCCACCACCGCCACCGCCACCGGCGACGGCGGCAGCGGCGGCACGTGGGCGCGCGTGGCCTGCGGTTCGTTCGGCGGCATCGGGCTCATCGCGACCCCGATCCCACGGTGGCGGACCCGCCCCGCATCGCTGCCCCCTCTCGACCCGACCTCGCTGGGAGCATAGCCGCCGCCGGGGGCCGGGGCAACCGCCGATCACACCCCGGCGGCGGCCATGTGGGCGACGGCCAGTTTCCCGAAAGCCTCGGCGTCGCCGGCCGGGGGGGCGGTGGTGCCGGCCCGGCTGACCATCACCAGCGAGACCACCCGGCCCCGCCGGATGTAGAGGGCGTCGAAGACGAAGGGGTCGGAGACGCCCGGCCTGGTGGGGAACAGGACCCGGACGGTGCCGTCCCCCAGCGCCGGCGCCGCGGGCCCGTACGGAAGCCGCACCGCGCAGCTCCTCGCCGCGGCGGCGAGGGCCTCGATGTAGGACCGCGCCTCGGTGTCCGAGGGGAACGAGGCGGCGGCGTTGAAGTAGCCCCGCCCGGTGGTGTCGCCCTGCCCGTTGAAGGCCACGCTGCGCTCCTCGAGCTCGCCGGTGGGCGGGGCGCCGCAGCTCACCCTGTCGAGCGGGAGATCGGGGGTCACCGGCGCCACCGATCCCCGAGCGAAGTCCCCGACGGTCAGCAGCGCCCCCTGCAGACCCGCCGGGGCGGCGGTGGCGGTGGGAGCGGCGGTGGGCGGCGGCGTGGTGGCGGGCGCGGCGCCGCCGCCGCGGTGCATCAGCAGGAGGACGCCGACGACGCCCACCCCGACCAGGGCGGCGACGCCGGCGGCCACCGGGGCGAGGCGCCGTGCCGGCGGAGCCGGCGCGGGCGCGGCCGGCGGAACCGGCGGAACCGGCGGGACCGGGGCCGCGGGCGCGGCGGCAGCCGGCGCGGCGGCAGGCGGGCCGAACCGCCGGGGAGGCGGCGCCGCGGGGGGAGCCACCGGCAGCGGCCCGGGCGGCTGCCGGGTGGGCGAGCGCCGGTCCACCCCGCTCCAGGCCCGGGCGGCGCGCGCCGCGGTGATCAGCGCGAGCGTGGAGCCGTAGCGCTCGTCGGCCGCGCGGGCCATCGCGGTGGCCACCACCTTGTCCATCTCCGTCCCCACCTCCGGGCGCACCTCGGTGAGCCGCGGTCGCGGGGCCGAGAGGTGCGCCTGCATGGTGTCGATGTCGGTGCGGCGCCGGAACGGCGAGACCCCCGCGAGGCATTCGTAGAGGACGCAGCCGAGCGAGTAGACGTCGGTGCGGGCGTCGACGGCCTCGCCGCGGATCTGCTCCGGCGCGGCGTAGTCGAGGGTGCCGACGAACTGCCCCGCCTGGGTGAACCCGGCGGTGGTGGTGCGCTTGGTGATGCCGAAATCGACCAGGTAGGCCTGGTCGGGGGCGCCGCCGGAGCCCGGGGTGACCAGGATGTTGGCGGGCTTGACGTCCCGGTGGATGAGCCCCTGGGCGTGGGCGGCGTCGAGGGCGCCGCCCACCTGGGACACGATGCCGAGGGTGCGGTCGATGTCGAGGGGCCCCTCGGCGCCGAGCAGCTTGCGCAGGTCGGTGCCGTCGACGTAGCGCATCGCGATGTAGAGCACGCCCTCGGCCTCGCCCGCCTTGTAGATCGGGACGATGTTCAGGTGGTCGAGCGACGCCGCCAGCCGCGATTCGCGGACGAAGCGTTCGCGGAATTGGGGGTCCTCGGCGTACTCGGCGCGGAGGATCTTCAGCGCCACCCGCCGGGGCAGGTTGAGGTCCTCGGCGAGATAGACGAGGCCGACCCCGCCTCGCCCGAGGAGCGCCTCGATGCGATAGCCGGCGAACTCCGCGCCGAGCCCCGGGGCCATCGTCATGGTGTCGAGTTATACGGCACCGTATGCGCGGGACCGCCGCCGGCGCGCTGCCCCTGGACGAGCGGTCGCGGCCGGGGCTGCGTAGCGTGTCCTCGCCGGTAAGCTGCACCGGTGACCACGGATCAGATCGAGGACCTCCGCGGCCGCCTCGACGGCGTCGACGCGGAGATCGTCCGGTTGATCGCCCAGCGCTTCGACCTGGTCGGCGAGATCGGCCGGGCCAAGGAGCACGGCACCTCCTCCATCCAGGACGCCGACCGGGAGCGGCGGGTGCTCGAGGCGGTGGAGGGAGCCGCCCGCCAGCTGGGGGTGTCCGCCAACCTGGTCCGGCGGGTGTTCCAGGAGATCATCAGCCACGCCGTCGCCCAGCAGTCGGCACAGCTGACCGGCGACGACGCCGGCCGGGTGCGGCTCGCGTTCCAGGGCGGCGAGCACACCACCGGCCACCTCGCAGCCCAGAAGTTCGTCGCCGGTCGCGGACTGGAGGCACACCTGGTCGGGCACCCGAGCGTCCGCGCCGTGGTCGCCGCGCTGCTCGCCGGCGAGGCCGACCTCGCGGTGGTGCCGATCGAGAACACCAGCGCGGGCAGCATCACCGAGGTCTACACCCTGCTCCGCGAGCAGGCGGTGTTCATCGTCGGCGAGGAGACCTGGAAGGTCGACCACTGCCTCGCCGCCCTCGAGGTGGTCCCGCTCGCCTCGCTGGGCCGCATCCTCGCCCACCCGCAGGCGCTGGAGCAGTGTGCGCAGTTCCTGCAGACGCTGCCCCAGGTGGCGACCACCACCTGCCTGGACGGCGCCGAGGCGATGCGCGCGGTCGCCGGCGGCGGCGACACCGGCGCCGCCGCGATCGGGTCGCCCGAGGCGGCGGCGGCGAACCGGCTGGCCATCCTCCGCCACGGCATCTCCGACAGCGAGTCCGACTACACCCGCTTCGTGGTGCTCTCGCGCAGCCCGGCGACGGTCGACCCCCGCATCCCCTGCAAGACCAGCCTCATCCTGGTCACCCGGCACCAGGAGGGGGCGCTGCTGCGCTGCCTCGAGATCCTCTCCGGCAGCGGGCACTCGATGACCAAGCTGGAGTCGCGCCCCCGGCCGGGAAAGCCCTGGGAGTACATGTTCTTCCTCGACTTCGAGGGCAACGTCGCCGAGCCCCGCACCGCGGCCGCCCTCGACGAGCTGCGCTCGTCGGCGCCGTACATCAAGGTGCTGGGCAGCTATCCCGCCAAGGCGCTGCGCGAGCACCCCCAGGTGGGCCAGCTGCCCGGGGCGCGGCCGGAGGAGTCGGCGGCGGAGACGCTGGAGGCGGTGGTCGTCGCCGAGACCCCGCCGGTGCGCCGCTCCCAGCACAGGCTGGTGGACCGCGCGTCCCGGGCGGAGGACACGGTGGTGCAGGCGGGCGGTCTGCTCATCGGCGGCGCCGGCTTCGCGGTGATGGCGGGACCCTGCTCGGTGGAGAGCGCGGAGCAGATCGGCGACACCGCGCGGTTCGTGCGCGACCAGGGCGCCCACGTGCTCCGCGGCGGCGTGTTCAAGCCGCGGACCTCGCCGTACGCCTTCCAGGGCCTGGGCTGGAGCGGGCTCGAGCTGCTCGTCGCCGCGGGACGCGAGACCGGGCTGCCGATCATCACCGAGGTGATGGCGGTCGAGCAGGTGCAGCGGCTCGCCCAGGTCGCCGACATCCTCCAGGTGGGCGCGCGGAACATGCAGAACTTCGACCTGCTCCGCGAGCTCGGCAAGGTCGACCGGCCGGTGCTGCTGAAGCGCGGGCTGTCGAGCACCATCGACGAGTGGCTCGGCGCCGCCGAGTACGTGCTCGCCCACGGCAACCAGCAGGTGATCCTCTGCGAGCGGGGGATCCGGACCTTCGAGAGCGCCACCCGGAACACCCTCGACCTCTCCGCGGTGGTGGTGCTCCGCGAGCGCACCCACCTCCCGGTCATCGTCGACCCCAGCCACGGCACCGGCTACCGGCCCTACGTGGCTCCGATGGCCTGGGCGGCCCGGGCGGTGGGCGCCCATGGGCTCCTCATCGAGGTGCACCCGACCCCCCAGAAGGCGCTCTCCGACGCCGACCAGAGCCTCAGCTTCGCCGAGTTCGGGGCGCTGATGCGCCACCTCGCGACCGTCCCCGCGGTGCCCCCCGGGTGACCAGCGTCGAGCAGCGGCTGGCGGAGAGCCTCTCCCGCGGTGAGGAGGTGGTCGCCGCCACCGTGGTGCGCACCGGTGGCGAGCCCCCCTCACGGGCCGGCGCCAAGCTGCTGATGAGACGGGCGGGGCCGCTCGCCGGCACCCTGGGCTGCTCGGAGTTCGACGCCGCCGC
>DASXNK010000022.1 GCA_036495095.1 Candidatus Dormiibacterota bacterium
GCCCCCCGACCCCGCCGCGGCGCTGCTCGATCACCTCGGGGTCGAGCGTGCCGGGCTGCGGGCCACCACCGGCGCCTGAGCCGGTCACGACGGGGCGGGTCCTGGAGGACCCACCACGTCCGCGCGCCGACCGCTCAGCTCACCGTGAGTCAGCTCCTCAGGCCCGCGGAGTGGCCCGGCCGCCGCACTGCGGGCAGAACTGGACGCCCTCTTGCTCAGGAAGTGGGTAGTGGCACTGAGCGCAGCTCGGTGTGCTCTCGACGCCGCAGAACGGGCAGTACCGCCAACCGAGGCGCAGAGGCCGTCCGCACGCGCAGGTCCCCGTCGTTGGCGGAGGGCGCGTCGGGTCCCAGGCATCGCGCTGGGCGGCGAAGGATGCGCCCCACACCCGGAAGTCCCCGCTGGGGAGCTGGGATTCGAACCCAGGAATGCCGGATCCAAAGTCCGGTGCCTTACCACTTGGCGACTCCCCATCGGGCGAGCGCATGCTACGTCGCGGGGCCCGGTGGTGCGATCGGCGCGTCTGTGCGGGCTACTCCGCGAAGCGGGGCGCGCGGCGCTCGCGGAATGCGGCCCAGCCCTCGCCGGCGTCGGTGCTCTCCTGGGAGGCGGCCTGGGCGAGGCCCTCCACCTCCAGCATCGTCGCGATGTCGGCGTCGAGGGCGAGCCGCAGGGCGCGCTTGGTGGCGCGGACGGCGCGGGGGGCGTTGGCGGCGATGGTGGCGGCCAGGGCGGCCGCGGTCGCGGCCAGGTCGGCGGCGTCGACGAGGCGGTTGACCAGTCCGAGCTCGAGGGCGCGGGTGCCGTCCACCAGCTCGCCGGTGAGCATCATCTCGGCGGCACGGGCGGGGCCGAGCAGCCGGGTGAGCATGTAGGTGGCGCCGCCGCCGGGGTGGATGCCGAGGCGCACGAAGGTCGCGCCGAACCGCGCCGCCGGGGAGGCCACCCGGAGGTCGCAGACGAGGGCGAGGTTGAGGCCGGCCCCGATCGCCGGGCCGTTGACCGCCGCGATCGTCGGCACCGCGAGGTCGCGGACGTCGAGGAAGGTGCGGTAGTAGGCGCCGAGGGCCTCACGGCGGGGGAGCACGCCGCCGACGTCCTGGCTGCGGAACTCGCCCAGGTCGGCCCCCGAGCAGAACGCCTTCCCCGCCCCGGTGAGCACCACGCAGCGGGCCCCGGCGTCGGCGGCCACCCCCGCGACCGCCTCACGGAGCTGCTGGGCGAGCTCCTCGTCGAGGGCGTTGCGGCGCTCGGGACTGTCCAGGGTGATGGTCACCACCCCGGCGTCGCTGCGCTCCACCTGCACCGGCATCGCCCCGCAGGGTAGCGTGAAGGGACCCGCGTCGGGCCGGGCGCGGACGGGCCGCTATACTCGCGGCCGTGGCTGACGCACCCCAGGCGGTCGTGCTTGCCGCCGGGCGGGGGACGCGGATGCGCAGCCGGACGCCCAAGGCGCTCCACCCCCTGGCCGGGCGGCCGCTCCTCCTCCACGTGGTGGCCGCCGCCACCGAGGCGGCCGCGAGCCCCCCGCTGGTGGTGGTGAGCCCCGGCCAGCCCGAGGTCGCGGCCGCGCTGAGCGGCCTGGCCGCCACCACCGAGCAGGCGGAGCCCCGCGGCACCGGCGACGCTCTGCGCTCGGTGCCGGAGGCCCTCCGCTCGACCGGGCCGGTGCTGGTGCTGAGCGGCGACACCCCGCTGCTGCGCGCCGAGACCCTCGCCGCGCTGCTGCGGCGGCAGGCCGAGACCGGGGCGGCGTGCGTCGTCCTCGGCGTGGTCCCCGCCGACCCCCGGGGGCTGGGCCGCCTGGTCCGGGCCCCCGACGGGCGCGTCGCCCGCATCGTCGAGGAGCGCGACCTCGTCCCCGGCGAGCCCGTCCCCCCCGACTGCAACGCCGGCGCCTACGCCTTCGACGGGGCCCGGCTGTGGCCGGCGCTCGACCACCTGGGCAGCGACAACGCCCAGGGCGAGCGCTACCTCACCGATGTGGTGGAGCTGCTCGGCGGTGGCGAGGCGGTGATCGCCCCCGACCCCGAGGAGGCGCTCGGGGTGAACGACCGCTCCCAGCTCGCCACCGCCGAGGCGGTGCTCAGACGCCGGACGCTCGAGGCGCTTATGCTCGGAGGGGTGACGGTCGAAGACCCGGTGACGACCTATGTCGACCCGGAGGTGCGGGTGGGCCGTGACTCGGTCCTGCTCCCGATGACGGTGCTCCGCGGGGCCACCACGCTGGGTGAGGGATGCGTGGTGGGGCCGATGGCACAGCTGCGCGACGTCCGCGCCGGCGACCGGGTGCGCATCGGCGCCTCGACGCTGGAGGAGTGCGACCTCGGCGACGACGTGGTCGTCGGCCAGTACGACCGGCTCCGGCCCGGCACCACCCTGGACGCCGGGGTGTACGTCGGCACCCACGCCGAGGTGAAGAACAGCCGGGTGGGCGCGGGCACCCACATCAGCCACTTCTCCTGCGTGCTCGACAGCGACGTCGGCAGCCACGTCAACGTCGGCGCCGGCACGGTCACCTGCAACTACGACGGCGAGGGCAAGCACCGCACCGTGATCGGTGACGGCGCCTTCATCGGCACCGATGCCAGCCTGGTCGCGCCGGTGCGGGTGGGGAGCGGCGCCTACGTGGCCGCCGGCTCGGTGATCACCCGCGACGTCCCCGACGGCGCGCTGGCGGTCGAGCGCTCCCGCCAGGTGGTGGTCGAGGGCTGGGCCGAGGGCCGCCGCGGTCGCGGCACCCGGGCGGGCGCACGGTGAGCAGCCCCCATGGCGACCTCCGGCTGCTCTCCGGAACCGCCAACCCGGAGCTGGGGGCGCGCATCGCCTCGGAGATCAACATCCCCCTCACCGAGATGGAGGTGAAGCGCTTCAGCGACGGGGAGATCGACGTCAAGATCGGCGACTCGGTGCGCGGCCAGGACGTCTTCGTGATCCAGCCCACCTGCCGCCCGGTCAACGAGAACCTGATCGAGCTCTTCATCATCCTCGACGCGCTCCGCCGCGCCTCGGCGGCACGGGTCAACGCCGTGGTGCCCTACTACGGCTACGCCCGCAAGGAGAAGAAGACCCAGGCCCGCGACCCGATCAGCGCCAAGCTGATGGCCAACATCATCCAGGCCACCGGGGCGCACCGGGTGGTCACCGTCGACCTCCACGCCGAGGCCATCCAGGGGTTCTTCGACATCCCCGTGGACGCCCTCACCGCCTCCAAGATCCTCGCCCGGCACGTCCGCGAGCGGCACCACGACGGCAGCCTGGTGGTGGTCTCCCCCGACGTCGGCGGCACCGCCCGGGCGCGGGCGCTGGCGCGGCTCCTCGACGTGCCCATCGCCATCGTCGACAAGCGCCGCCCCAGCGACGACGACGTCGAGGTGCTCAACGTCATCGGTGACGTCGAGGGCAAGAGCTGCGTTCTCGTCGACGACCTCATCAGCACCGGCGGGACGCTGATCGGGGCGGCCCGGGCGCTGCGGGCGAAGGGCGCCACCGGCGTCGACGTGGTGGTCACCCACGGCGTGCTCAGCGGGGGCGCACTGGAGCGCCTCAACCAGGCGCCGATCGACGAGATCGCGATCACCGACACGGTGCCGCTGCGGGAGGGCGAGAACGACCTCGGGGTGGGCTGCAAGCTGCGGGTGCTCAGCGTGGCGCCGCTCATCGCCGAGGCGATCGTGCGGGTGCACGAGGGCCGCAGCGTGAGCGAGCTCTTCCGATGAGCCCCGTCCCGTCAGGTCGGAGCGCTCGGGCGAGCGCATGAGCGTGCTGGTCGCCGCGCTCATCGCCTCGCTGTTCCTCGCCGCCTTCGCGGCCACCGCGGAGACGGCGCTGACCAGCGTCAGCCGGCTGCGGATGCGCAGCCTCGC
Organism: Candidatus Dormiibacterota bacterium; assembly: GCA_036495095.1. Taxonomy (NCBI): domain Bacteria; kingdom Bacillati; phylum Candidatus Dormiibacterota; species Candidatus Dormiibacterota bacterium. Next base: position 3,867 of record DASXNK010000022.1, read on the forward strand.
CGAGAGCGGCGATCCGGCCGCGCGCCGCGTCGTCCGCCTCCACGAGCAGCCCAACGCCTACCTCTCGACCATCCTCATGGTCAACACCCTGGCGGTGATCGTGGCCTCCACGGTGACCACGCTGCTGGTCGCCGACCGCTGGGGCAACGGCGCCGAGGCGCCGGCCACCGCGGTGCTCTCCGTGGTGGTGCTGGTGGCCTGCGAGATCCTCCCCAAGTCGGTGGCGCTGCGCTTCAACGAGCGCGCGGCTCGGCTGGTGTCGGGGCCGGTGACGGTGCTCACCCGGGTGCTGCGGCCGGTCGTCTTCCTGCTCACCTTCCTGAGCAGCCGGATCGTGCGGCTGGTCGCCAACGGTGACATCCCCGGGCCGTTCGTCACCGAGGAGGAGCTGAAGATGCTGCTCGCGGTGAGCGAGCGCGAGGGGGTGGTGGAGGAGGAGGAGCGGGAGATGATCAGCGGCGTCCTCGAGCTCACCGACAAGGTGGCGCGTGAGGTGATGGTGCCGCGCGTCGACGTGATCGCGGTCGAGGTGCGCAGCACCGTCGACGACGTGACCGCGCTGATCAACAGGACCGGTCACTCGCGCATCCCCCTCTACGAGGACAGCATCGACAACGTGGTCGGCCTCGTCTACGCCAAGGACCTGCTCCGGGTCTGCGCCACCGACGACAAACCGTCGCTGCGCGAGCTCGCCCGCGAGCCCTACTTCACCCCCGAGCTGAAGCGGGCCGGCGAGCTGCTGATCGAGATGCGCAAGAAGAAGGTCCACATGGCGATCGTGGTCGACGAGTACGGCGGCACCGCCGGGATCGTCACCATCGAGGACCTGATCGAGGAGATCGTCGGCGACATCCGCGACGAGTACGACGCCGCCGAGCCCGAGGAGATCCAGTTCGTCTCCGACCGCGAGGTGCTGGTGAACGCGCGCGTCTCCCTCGACGACATCAAGGCGCTGCTCCACCTCCCCATCGAGGACGTCGAGGCGGACACCATCGGCGGGCTGGTCTACGAGCGGCTGGGGTCGATCCCCAAGGCGGGGGCGACGGTGCAGATCGGCGACGTCACCATCCGGGTCGAGTCGGTGCGCCGGCAGGCGATCCGCACGCTGCGGATCAGCAGCCCGCGCCCGCTCCGGGTGGACGTCGAGGAGGCGGGTCAGGAGCGCAACGGCGCCGGGGCCGTGGGCGAGCGTTAGGGGTTAGGAGTACTCGGTGCCGAGCTACGTCGACGAGGGCGTCGTGCTCCGCCGCGTCGACTACGGGGAGGCCGACCGGGTCCTGACCGTGCTCACCCGCCACCACGGCAAGGTGGGGGTGCTCGCCCGGGGGGTGCGGAGGTCGGGCAGCCGGCTGGCCGCCCACACCGACCTCTTCACCCGCAGCACCCTGCAGCTGGCCCGCGGCCGGGGCGAGCTCGACGTGCTGACCGAGGCACGCCGCCTCGGCTCGATCACTCCCCTCGGCGACGCCCGCCGCTCCGCCTGCGCCGCGCTCTGCGCCGAGCTCGCCGACCACGCCCTCGAGCCCGGGCACCCCCTCGACGAGGGGCTCTACGACCTCGTCGTCGAGGCGCTCGCGGACTGCGCCGACCCCGCCCGCGACCCCCGGGCGACGGTGGTGTGGTTCGCACAGCGGATGATCGACCGGCTCGGCTACGCGCCGGAGCTCCACGCCTGCGCCGGGTGCGGCAGCCGGCTCGAGGAGCGCCCCGCCCGCTTCAGCGCCGCCGCCGGCGGCCTGCTCTGCCCGGTCTGCTCCCCCCGCGACAGCGACGGCGTCGACTGTCCGGTCGCCGCCATCAAGGTGCTGCGGGTCGCCGCCGCCGGCGACGCCGAGCTCTACGACCGGCTGCGGCTCGGCCCCGAGGTGCTCACCGTGCTCGAGGCGGTGGTGGAGCGAGAGCTGGCCCGCCACATCGACCGCCGGCTGCGCAGCCTCGACGTCCTCCGCAGCCTGCTCTAGGCCGACGCCGCCCCGCTACACTCCCGCGGACATGTCCGACCCCACCCCGCCGCGGTCCGACCTCATCGAGAAGCTGGTCTCGCTCGCCAAGCAGCGTGGCTTCGTCTATCCCTCCAGCGAGATCTACGGCGGCATCAACGCCCTCTACGACTTCGGGCCGCTGGGCACCCGGCTGCGGCGCAACATCCGCAACCGCTGGTGGCGGAGCATGGTCGACCTCCGCGACGACATCGAGCCGATCGAGACCTCGATCATCATGAACCCGCAGGTGTGGGTGGCCAGCGGGCACGTCGGCGGCTTCACCGACCCGCTGGTCGACTGCATGGGGAGGTGCAGGCGCCGCTGGCGCGAGGACCACCTCGCCGCCGAGCGCACCGAGCGCGGCAAGGACCCCGAGGTGCGCGCCTGCCCCGAGTGCGAGGGGCCGCTCGGCGAGCCGCGCCAGTTCAACCTCATGTTCAAGACCTTCCTCGGGCCGGTCGAGGAGGCGGCGGCGACCGTCTACCTCCGTCCCGAGACCGCCCAGGGCATGTTCGTCAACTTCCAGAACGTGGTGAACTCGACCCGGCGCCGGCTGCCCTTCGGCATCGCCCAGAACGGCAGGTCGTTCCGCAACGAGATCTCCCCGGGCAACTACATCTTCCGGCTGCGCGAGTTCGAGCAGATGGAGATGGAGTACTTCTGCGAGCCGGAGGCCTCCGACGAGCTCTTCGACTACTGGTGCGCCGAGCGCCACCGCTGGTACATCGAGGACCTCGGGGTGCGCACCGCCAACCTCCGCCTGCGTCCCCACGCGGCCGACGAGCTGGCCCACTACGGCAAGGCGGCGAAGGACGTCGAGTACCTCTTCCCCTTCGGCTGGAGCGAGCTCGAGGGCATCGCGAACCGCACCGACTTCGACCTCAGCGCCCACCAGAAGCACTCCGGCCGCGACCTCCAGTTCTACGACCAGGCCGCCAACCGCCGCTTCACCCCCTATGTCATCGAGCCCGCCGCCGGCGTCGATCGCATCTTCATCACCCTGCTCTGCGACGGCTACGACGAGGAGGAGGTGCGCGGCGAGACCCGGGTGGTCCTCCGCCTCCATCCCGACGTCGCGCCGTTCCAGGTGGCGGTCCTGCCGCTCTCCAAGAAGCCCGAGCTGAGCGAGCTGGCCCGGAGCGTCGAGCGCGACCTGCGCTCCCGGTTCGCGACCGACTACGACGAGACCCAGGCGATCGGCCGCCGCTACCGCCGCCAGGACGAGATCGGCACGCCGCTGGCGGTGACCATCGACTTCGACAGCCTCGAGGACCGCGCCGCCACCATCCGCGAGCGCGACGGGATGACCCAGGTGCGGGTGCCCCTCGAGGGGCTTGCCGCCGCCCTCGGCGAGCAGCTCGACGCCTGCCGATCGCGCGCCCTGGACCGCGCCCAGGGTTCCTGACCCGCACCGCGGTGCTACGCTCCCGGCGCCTGTCCGGGAGCGCACGGAGACGAGGAGAACGATGGCCGTCAAGACCACGCCCAGCACCACGACCACGCGGAGAAAGGCCCCCGCGAAGACCGCGAAGTCCTCGGCCGCGGCGACGGGCGCAGGCGGAGGTCGGGGCCGGGCGACGGCGACGCGCAAGGCGACCACGACCACCGCCGCGGCGAAGCGGCGGACCCGGGCCCCGAAGTGGGTGTACCGCTTCGAGGAGGGCAACGCCTCGATGCGCGAGCTGCTCGGCGGCAAGGGCGCCGGCGTCGCCGAGATGACCAACGCGGGGCTGCCCGTGCCCCCCGGCTTCACGATCACGACCGAGGCCTGCAACGCCTACTACGCCTCGGGTGAGCGCTTTCCCGACGGCATGTGGGACCAGGTGCTCGCCACCCTGCGCACCCTCGAGCGGGCCACCGGCAAGGGCTTCGGCGACGCCCGCAACCCGCTGCTCGTCAGCGTGCGCAGCGGCGCCAAGTTCTCGATGCCCGGGATGATGGACACGGTCCTCAACCTCGGCCTCAACAGCGCGACCCTGGAGGGGCTGGCGGAGCTCACCGGCAACCGCCGGTTCGCCCTCGACTCGCAGCGCCGCTTCATCCAGCTCTTCAGCAAGATCGTGCTCGGCGTCGACGGCCAGCTCTTCGAGCACGCGCTCGACGAGGCCAAGGAGCGCCACGGCGCCCGCACCGACGCCGAGCTCTCGCCGGAGGCGCTGGAGGGCCTGATCGAGCGCTACCGCGAGATCGTGCGCGACAACGCCAGCGGCGAGTTCCCCGAGGACCCGATCGAGCAGCTGCGCGCCGCCATCGGCGCGGTGTTCTCCTCCTGGAACAACAAGCGGGCGGTCGACTACCGCAACTACAACAGGATCCCGCACGACCTCGGCACCGCGGTCAGCGTGCAGACGATGGTGTTCGGCAACATGGGTGACGACTGCGCCACCGGGGTGGCGTTCACCCGCGACCCGAACACCGGCGAGCGCATGCTCTTCGGCGAGTACCTGGTCAACGCCCAGGGCGAGGACGTCGTCGCCGGCATCCGCACCCCGCAGCCGATCTCGGTCATGCGTGACGAGATGCCCAGGGTGTACCAGCAGTTCGACCGGATCGCGAAACGGTTGGAGAAGCACTACCGCGACGTCCAGGACCTGGAGTTCACGGTCGAGCGCGGGCACCTGTACATGCTGCAGACGCGCAGCGCCAAGCGCACCGCCGCGGCGGCGGTGAGGATCGCCGTCGACATGGCGCGCGAGCGGGTGATCACCCGGCAGGAGGCGGTGCGACGGGTCGAGCCGTCGCAGGTCGACCAGCTGCTCCACCGGCGCATCGACCCCGCCGCCAGCGTCGAGATCATCGCCACCGGCCTGGCAGCCTCGCCGGGCGCCGCCTACGGCAAGGCCGTCTTCGACGCCGGCCGCGCCGAGGAGATGGCGAAGCAGGGCGAGAAGGTCATCCTGGTGCGCATCGAGACCAATCCCGACGACGTCCACGGGATGATCGCCGCCGAGGGCATCCTCACCGCCCGCGGCGGTCGCACCTCGCACGCCGCGGTGGTCGCCCGGGGCATGGGCAAGCCCTGTGTCGCCGGCTGCGAGACGGTGCGGGTCGACCTCGACCGGCGGCAGTTCAGCGCCAACGGGCACGTGCTCCACGAGGGCGAGGAGTTCACCATCGACGGCAGCACCGGCAACGTCATCGCCGGCACCGTGCCGATGATCGACCCGGAGATCAGCGGCGAGCTCGAGGAGCTGCTGCGCTGGGCCGACCAGATCCGCCGCCTGCAGGTGTGGGCCAACGGCGACTACCCGCGCGACGCCCAGCTCGCCCGCGAGTTCGGCGCCCAGGGCATCGGCCTCTGTCGCACCGAGCACATGTTCATGGAGCAGGACCGCCTTCCGATCGTTCAGCGGATGATCCTCGCCCCCGACGTGCCCTCGCGGAGGCGCGAGCTCGACCTGCTGCTGCCGGTGCAGCGCGAGGACTTCTACGGCATCCTCAAGGAGATGCAGGGGCTGCCGGTGGTGATCCGGCTGATCGACCCGCCGCTGCACGAGTTCCTGCCCTCGTTCGAGGAGCTGCTCGTCGACGTGACCCGCGCGCAGGCGCTCGGCGAGCCCGAGGAGAGCTACGCCGAGAAGCGCCGGCTGCTCGACGCGGTCCGGTCCCTGCGCGAGCAGAACCCGATGCTCGGCCTGCGCGGCTGCCGCCTGGGGCTGCTCTTCCCCGAGATCGTCGAGATGCAGGTGCGCGCCATCCTCGAGGCGGCCGCCCAGCTGCGACGCGAGGGCGTCGACGCGCGGCCCGAGATCATGGTGCCTCTGGTCGGCCACGTCAACGAGCTGAGGCGCACCCGCGAGATCATCGAGCGCACCGCCCAGGAGGTGCTGCGCGAGGCCGGGGTGAAGGTCCGCTACAAGGTCGGGACCATGATCGAGGTGCCCCGCGCCGCGCTCACCGCGGGGGAGATCGCGGAGGAGGCGGAGTTCTTCTCGTTCGGCACCAACGATCTCACCCAGACCACCTTCGGCTACTCGCGCGACGACGCCGAGGGCAAGTTCCTGTTCCGCTACGTCGAGGAGAAGATCCTCCCGGCCAACCCCTTCGAGAGCCTCGACGCCAAGGGGGTGGGACGGCTGATGCAGGCGGCCGTGCTGGAGGGACGGCAGGCCCGGCCCGACCTGGAGATCGGCATCTGCGGCGAGCACGGCGGTGACCCCTCCTCGATCGCGCTCTGCGAGGAGCTGGGGCTCGACTACGTGTCCTGCTCGCCCTACCGGGTTCCGGTGGCGCGGCTGGCCGCGGCCCAGGCCCGGCTGGCCGCCGCCGTCCGGGATCGGTAGCCCACCGCTGGGGTATCCTGCGGGCCCTGATGGCTGAGCACGTCCGCATCCGCAAGACCGGCACGCGCGACGGGCGGCCGGTGATGCTCGACGACGGCCACATCGTCGAGGGTGACGAGCTCGGTCCGCCGACCCCGGGGATGCCCTACCTGGTCCGCCGCACCGTCCTCGAGGAGGACAGCGCCCCCGAGGTGTTCAACACCTCGCCGGTGCGCGCGGTGATCACCGATCGCACCGGCGTCATCGTCCTGCTGACCGACAACTCGCGCTACAGCCTGGAGATCCTGGGGCGATAGTGGGACGCGCCGTCGGTGCCCGGCGCGCGCTTGACCCGAACAGCCGTTCGGGGCAAGATTCTCCCGATGGCTGACGCCGCCGCCGAGGTGAAGGCGCGCCTCGACATCGTCGAGGTGATCGGCGGCTACGTGCGGCTGCAGCGGAGCGGGCGCGACCTCAAGGGCCTCTGCCCCTTCCATTCCGAGCGCACCCCCTCGTTCAGCGTCTCCCAGGAGAAGCAGGCCTGGTACTGCTTCGGCTGCCAGGAGGGCGGCGACCTGCTCACCTTCGTGGAGAAGATCGAGCACGTCGACTTCCTCGGGGCGCTGGAGATGCTCGCCGAGCGCGCCGGGGTCGAGCTGGAGCGCACCCTCCCCGGTGACCGCCAGCGCGGCCAGGCCCGCCGCCGCCGCGCCCGGGTGCTCGAGCTCAACACCAGGGCGCAGGCCTACTACGAGCACATCCTCTGGTCGACCCCGACCGGCGCGGCGGGGCGCGCCCTGCTGGTCGAACGCGGGGTCAGCGAGAGCACCGCCCGCGACTACGGGGTCGGCTTCGCCCCGGCGGGCGGCGGCTCCGGCGACGCCCTGCTCCGCTACCTCGGCGCCCGCGGCCTGGGCGACCCCGCCGAGGCCGCCGACGCCGGCCTCGCCCACGCCTCCGACCGAGGCGGCCCGGCCCGCGACCGCTTCCGCAACCGGCTGGTCTTCCCCATCCGCGACGAGCGCGGCGACGTGCTCGGCTTCGGCGGTCGCGCCCTCGGCGACGCCGTGCCCAAGTACCTCAACTCGCCGGCAACCTCGGCCTACGACAAGTCGCTGGCGCTCTTCGGCATCGACCGGGCGCGCACCGTCATCGAGGCGGCGGGGTGCGCGGTGGTGGTCGAGGGCTACTTCGACGTGGTTGCCGCCGCCGACGCCGGGGTGGGCCACGTCGTGGCCAGCAGCGGCACCGCGCTGACCGTCGGCCAGGTGCGGCTGCTGGCCCGCTGGACCCGCTGCCTGGTGCTCTGCTTCGATGGCGACGACGCCGGCGTGAACGCCTCGTCGCGGGCGGTCGACGTCATCGCCGCCGAGGGGCTCGACGCCCGCATCTGCGTGCTGCCCCCGGGCTTCAAGGACCCCGACGAGCTGGTCCGCCGCGACCCCGCCGCCTTCGCCGCCTGCGTCGCCGGCGCCCAACCGGAGTGGCGGGTGCTCCTCGATCGCGCCATCGGCGACGCCGAGTCCGGCTCGGTCGAGGCCCGCCGTGCCGGCGCCGAGCGCGCCGTGGCCCTGCTGGCCCGCATCCCCGAGGCCACCGTCCGCGATCTCTACGTCCAGCAGGCGGCGAGCCGCCTCGAGCTCGCCGCCGCGGCGGTGAGCGCCGACGTCGAGCGGGTCCGCGGCGAGGGGAGGAGGACGCCGCTGCGCGTGGTCGTCACCACCCCCAGGCCCGCTCCCGAGCTGCCCGCCGGCCCCGATCCGGTCGCCGGCCCGCCGCCCTCGGCGTGGGAGGAGTTCCTCGGCAGCGTGGTGGTGCAGCGTCCCGGCCTCGCGCTGAAGCTGCTGGAGGCGCACCGGCTGCGTCCCGACGAGCTGTCCCATCCCTCGGTGCGCCGGCTGCTCGAGCTGGCGCTCGCCCTGCCCCCCGACGCGGCGCTCTCGCTGCACGAGCTGGCCGGCCCCGAGCAGCGGCTCGCGGCGCGGCTGCTGCTCCGGCCGGTGCCCGAGCTCCGCGACGGCGCCGGCACCGAGCAGCTCGCCCAGGCGCTCGCCGACTGCGTGCGCCGGGTGCGCGAGGCGACGCTGCGCAGCGCGCTGGCGACGCTCAAGCGGGAGCTGCAGATGGCCCGCGCCGACGGCAGGACCGAGCTGGCGCAGCGGCTGGCGGCACGGCTCCACGAGCTCGCGAGCGAGGGATATCGCGCTCGCGAGGCGGTTCCGTGACAGTGGCCGCGGGCGGGCGCGTTAACTAGAGTATGTCGAGCGGCGCGCGGCCGGGCGTTGCAGCGCCCAGGACGGGACGGGGAGCAGAGATGGTGGCGAAGGCCAGGGTGCAGGGTGAGGGGGGCGCAGCCGTGAGCGGCACGGATGCGCTGGTCTCGGCGGCGGAGACGCTCATCGTCCGGGGGAAGGAGCAGGGCTACCTGACCCCCGACGACATCCTGCAGGCCTTCCCTGAGGTCGAGGCCGAGCCCGACCACCTCGAGCGCATCTTCAACGTCTTCCGCGAGATGGGCATCGAGGTCTCCGACGGCGACCGCGACTTCGAGGCCGTCGACGACATCGACGACGAGATGATCGCCACCGCCGAGGCCATCGACTCGGTGTCGCTCGACGATCCGGTGCGCATGTACCTCAAGGAGATCGGGCGGGTGGCGCTGCTTCGCGCCGAGCAGGAGGTGGAGTACGCCAAGCTCATCGAGCAGGGTGACGACGAGGCGAAGAACAAGCTCACCGAGGCGAATCTCCGCCTGGTGGTGAGCATCGCCAAGAAGTACATCGGCCGCGGCATGTCCTTCCTCGACCTCATCCAGGAAGGCAACATGGGCCTGATCCGCGCCGTCGAGAAGTTCGACTACCACAAGGGCTACAAGTTCTCGACGTACGCCACCTGGTGGATCCGCCAGGCGATCACCCGCGCGATCGCCGACCAGGCCCGCACCATCCGCATCCCGGTGCACATGGTCGAGACCATCAACAAGCTGGTCCGCGTGTCGCGCCGCCTCCTCCAGGAGCTGGGCCGGGAGCCCGCCGACGAGGAGGTCGCCGAGGAGATGGGGATCACCCCGGAGAAGGTGCGCGAGATCATCAAGGTCTCCCAGGATCCGGTGTCGCTCGAGACCCCCATCGGCGAGGAGGAGGATTCGCACCTCGGCGACTTCGTCGAGGACAAGGAGGCCACCGCCCCCTCCGACGCCGCCTCGCTGACGATGCTGCGCACCGAGGTGGAGGACATCCTCGACACCCTCACCCCCCGCGAGCGGCGGGTGCTGCAGCTGCGCTTCGGGCTGATCGACGGCCACCAGCGCACCCTGGAGGAGGTGGGCAAGCGCTTCGGGGTGACCCGTGAGCGCATCCGCCAGATCGAGGCCAAGGCGCTGCGCAAGCTCCGTCACCCCTCGCGGAGCAAGAAGCTCAAGGACTACCTCGAGTAACTCGAACCGCAAGTCATCCTGCCACGGCGGCGTTCACACATGGTGACGGTCGCCGAAGGGAGCAGAGCGCTCGGGGCGGCCCTGATATCATCCGGCCCGCGTTCCGGGTTAGCTCAGCGGTAGAGCAGGCGGCTGTTAACCGCAAGGTCACTGGTTCGAATCCAGTACCCGGAGCCACGCGTCCGGCGGACGGTTCCGCGGGGTTGGCGGGGCGAGGCACACCAGGCCGTGGCCCGGACTGGTAGCGTACAGGTGTTCCCCTCAGTCACCCGGTGAGGTTCCGCCCATGTGGGAGAGCAACGTCGACAGCCCGGCGGGCGATGAGCCCGGCGGGCGCGCGCCGGATCGCGCCCCGGCCGGAGCGCCCAGCGGCGTCCCGGCCATGCCGCACGCCGATGTCCTCGGCACGGCGCAGCAGCCGGCCGTCGCTTGGGAGGGCCCGGTCCTGCGCGGGGTGTCGACCCCGAACGTGTTCCGTGCCCTGGCCAGCGCGGCGGGCACCCCGTCGAACGGCGCGTCCAACGGCGCCCGGACGCACCAGCCCGAGCCCGAGGCCGAGGCCGAGCCCCTCGACGAGTACGGCGAGGACGGCGACCTGGTCGACGACGACGGCCAGCTCTGGTCCCCGGAGGCGGCGGCGGCGCGGATGCGGGCCCAGCAGCGCTGGCGGGAGATCAATCCCGGGCCGCTGCTGCCCTCGCTGACCCTCACCGACGAGGAGGCGGCGGCGCTGCTGCCTCCGGTCGAGCAGCCCCGTCCCGAGGCCCTGCCGGAGCCGGCCACCACCGCGGTGACGCGGCAGGTGGCACCGTGGCTTCCCGCTCCCGTGCCCGGCCAGACCATGCCGGCGACCGGCTTCGGCCCGCCCGGCAGGCGGCGCGCACCCGCGATGGTGGTGCTGCTCTCGGTGCTGACCCTGGGCTTCTACGCGCTCTGGTGGCACCACCGTGTGAACCGGGAGATGGCCGAGTTCGACCCGCGCATGTCCGTCGACGCCGGCCGTTCGACATGGGCGGTGGCGATCCCGCTGATCATCGGCTGGATGGTCGCGGCCGCCGCCGGGGCCCGCTACCTGCTCGCCCTCGGGGGCACCCCGACCGCGGATCTCCCGATCAGCGCGGAGCAGTCGCTCTTCCTCGCCTTCAGCCCGCTGGTGGTGCCCTACCTCGAGCTGCTGCTGCCCTTCTCGGCCGCGGCGGTGGTGATGACCCACGAGCGCGCCCGCATCGTCGAGGACCGCATCGACACTCCCACCGACCGCCAGCTGCGCCCGGTGACCGCACTCGGCTGGCTGGCCGTCCCGGTGGTCGGGGGCTTGGTGGGAATGGCGCGAATGCAGCAACATCTCAATGAGGTGTGGCGCACGGTCAGCTCCTGAGGCCGTCACCGCCCCGAGACGGGTCGGTTGGGCGCCTCAGCGTACACTTGCTCCCGCAGACGGTCGGAGTGCCTCGAACGGCGTCCGCGGCGCCTGCTGCACTGGCGGACAACGAGGCCCATCCCGAACACCGACGTGGCCATCACCATCGCATGCATCTCCGGCAAGGGTGGAGTCGGCAAGACGACCACCACCATCAACCTCGCCGCGGCACTGGCCGAGCGGGGGCGACGGGTGCTCGCCGTCGACTGTGACCCACAGTCGAACCTGACCTCAGGGCTGGGCTTCGACCCCTACCGCCTGCCCGTGACCATCGGCGACGTCTTCGCCGGCCGGGTGCGCTCGGCGCCGGACGCGTTCCTCTCCACCCACTGGGACAACCTCTGGCTGCTGCCCGCCAAGCCCGACCTGAGTGCGGTCGAGAACGACCTGAACTCCTCGCTGAACCGCGAGCTGCTGCTGCGCGACGCGCTCAGCCGCGACGGCATCCAGGCCTCGTTCGACTTCATCCTCTTCGACACCCCGCCCAATTTCGGATTCCACACGATCAACGTCCTGGCGGCGATCCGCTACGTGCTCATCCCGGTGCAGATGTCCGGGTACGCGATCAAGGGGCTGAAGGAGGTGCTGCGCACCGTGCACGCCGCCCGGCAGCGGCTCAACCCCGAGCTGCGGATCCTCGGTATCGTGGCCACCTTCGTGAACCTGCGCACCAACTTCAGCAGGGACATGCTCGAGGGGCTGCGCGAGATCCCCAACCTGACCGTGTTCGACACCATCATCAAGCTCACCGTGAAGCTCCAGGAGACCTCGCTCGCCGGAGTTCCGGTCACTTCGTACGCCGCCTCCTCGGAGGCGGCGCTCGCCTACCGCAGCCTTGCCGACGAGGTGCTCGCCCATGTCTGAGTGCTTCCGCGACCTGGTCGGTGCGTCGCTGGGCGACGACCCGGCGCTCAGCGGCGGCGGATCGCTGGAGCGCTGGCTCGCGCCCACCAGCGAGTCGCGCGTCGAGCAGGTCCCCATCGAGAACATCGACGCCCCGCACTGGCGGCCCGACACCGCCGACTCCGACCCCAACTACCGTGCCCTGAAGTCGAGCGTGCGCGCCAGCGGCATCCTGCAGCCGCTGCTGCTGCGCCCCATCGGCGGTGACCGCTACCAGCTGGTGAGCGGCGCCCGCCGCCTGCGCGCCGCGCGCGAGACCGGCCAGTCGGCGGTGCCGGTGATCATCCGCGAGCTCAGCGACGTCGAGGCGCTGCTCGGCGCCTGGGACGCGGTGATGCGCGCCGGCGTCTCCGAGGCGGAGCGCCAGACCCTGTTCGTGCGCCTCGGCGAGTCGGGAATGGCCGAGGCCGAGGTGCGCGCACTGCTCAGCGGCGTGCCCGCGCGCGACGACAGCGTCACCGCCGCCCCGGCGCCACCGCTCACGACGATGCGGCCGCCGGTGCCGGCCGCCCCCGCCCCGCCCGCATATACGCCGCCGCCGGTGCCCGTGGCGCCTGCGCCGCCGGCCTACACCCCGCCGCCGGTGCCGGCGGCGCCGGCTCCGCCCGCCTACAGCCCGCCCGCGGTGCCGCCGCCGCCGCCGCCGCCCGCGACCGCGCCCGGCCCCGCCTGGCCGGCGCCCGCGCCCATCCCGGTCCCGGCCCCGCCCGCGGCGGTGACCCCGCCCGCTCCGGCGGCGCCGGCGCTCCCGGCGATGCCCGACATCCCGGCGCCGGTGGGCCCGCGCCCCAAGGTGATCAGCATCAGCCTGCCGCCGGAGGCGCTGGCCGCGGCCGCCGGCCCCGCGCCCGCCCCGGTGGCGCCCGCCCCGTCGCCTCCGACGGCCCCCGCGCCCCCGGCTGCGGCGGCTCCCGCGCCCCCGGCCGCGGCGGCTCCCGCGCCCCCGGCCGCGCCCGCCGTCCCCGCCTGGACGCCGGCTCCTCCGGCGCCGGCCGCCCCGGTCCCCCCGCCCGCAGCCCGGGCGACCTTCAACCCGCCGGCGACGCCGTACCCGCCCGTCGAGGCGCCACCGGCGCCGGGCTGGAGCGTCCGCCCCGCGGCGCCGCCCGCCGAGCCCGCCGCAAGCGTCACCCCGCCCGCGCCCACCCCCGAGGCTCCGGCATGGGCGGCGCCGTCGCCACCCCCGGTCAGCTTCGTCCCCGCGGGAACGACGCCTGCCGCGGTGCCCGGCCCCGCCGCGGCCGGGACCGGCTCCGGTGCCGCCGGGCCTGCGGGGGGCGGACTCGTCGCCCGCCTGGCCCGCGACCCGCGCACCTACGCGACCGTGGGGGTGTTCTTCGCGGTCTGGGCAGTGGTCTTCATCATCGTCGCGGTCCTGATCGGGGCGAGCAACCAGCGCCTGCTGGTGGCCGCCGTGGTGGTGGCCGCCGTCGGCTTCGTCACCGCGATCGTCGGGCTCGCCCTGGGGCCGCGACGGGCGACCTGAGCACCCAGCGGAGGCGCCGCCGGCGCCGCACGGTCCGCTCCATCCTCGACGAGGTGATCGCCGAGAAGGAGTTCCTCTCGCCGGGACTGCCCCTGGCGCCCGGGGCCGAGCCTGCCGCCGACCCGCCGTCGCCGCCGCTGCTGGTGCGCCAGGGGGGCGGCCCCTTCTCCGCCGGTCGCAGCCAGCGCCGCCGCCGCAGCGCCTCCCCGCTGCCGCCGCCGCCGGTCGCCGCCGAGATGCCCTACGACACCGTGGGGCGGGTGGCCTTCCTCGCGCTGACCCCGGCGCCCGACGTGCGCCGTGAGCCGGTGGCGGACGCGCCCGCGGACCCCGCCGCCGCCGCGCCCTCGGCGGGCTCGCCGCTGGCGGGCTGGGCCGCGGTGGCGCTCGCCGCCGCGCTGGTGGTGGCGCTCTTCCTGCTGGGGATGGGGCTGACCCGGTGACCGTGCTCCGCCGCGGGGCGGTGGCGCTCGCGGCGGTGGCCGGCATCGCCTGGACGGCCGGCTGCGCCGCGCTCCACCGCCGGGCGATGGGAACGGTGCGCCGGCCCGACGTCGCCGCCCCCGCCGACCCGGGCGTCCCGGCCGAGCGGCTGGAGGTGCGCACCGCCGACGGCCTCCGCCTGCTCGCCTGGTATCTGCCCGGCACCCGCCCTGCCGTGGTGGTGGTGAGCGGCGGCAACCGCGGCTGGGCCGGCGACGTGCTCGGCATCGCCACCGCGCTGCGCGACGCCGGCTTCCACGTGGTGGTGCACGGCTGGCGCGGCACCCCGGGCTGCGATCCCGCGCCCCACACCCTCGGCGTCCACGAGCGCCGTGACCTCGAGGCGGTGCTCGAGGCCACCCGCCGACGTGTCGGCGGCATGCCCCTGGGGCTGCTCGGCTACTCGATGGGCGGGGCGGTGGCGATCAGCGTCGGCGGGTCCGACCCGGGGGTGGCCGCCGTCTGCACCGACTGCGCCTTCGACGACCCCCTGCGGGTGCTCGGCGACGGGGTGCGGCGGGTGCTTCGGGTCCCCGGACCGGTGCTCACCGCGCCGGTGCAGGTGCTGCTCGCGCTGCGCACCGGTGCCCGGATGACCGACCTGCGACCGCTCCGGCGGGTGGCCGAGATCGCCCCCCGGCCGCTGCTGCTGATCCACGGCGAGGACGACGCCTCGGTCCCGCCCGGGCACGGCCGCCGCCTCCACGCCGCCGCGGGCCCCGGCGCGTCCCTGTGGCTGCTGCCCGGGGTCGGCCACTGCGGCGGCTACGACGCCTGCCGCGAGGCATACGTCCGCCGTGTCACCGACTTCTACGAGGCGGCGCTCTCGTCTCCGCCTGGCGTTGACAGGACCACAAATCCGTAGTACCGTCATGACATGGCCGTCGACCACCGATCCGCCGCCCCCCAGGCGTCCCGCGGCCGCCGCGGCGAGCGCGCCCTGACCGCCGCCGGCGACCTCGCCGCCCGCTCCGAGGCGGAGCTCATCGCCCACGTGCTCGGCGGGCCCCGCCCGCCCGCCGAGGTGCGGCACTGGTCGATCGAGGTCTCCCGCCTGCCGGCGTGGCGGCGGCGCTCGCTCGGCGCCGCCGGCCTGGTCGCCGAGCACGGCATCGCCGCCGGTCCCGCGCTCCGGCTCGCCGCGCTGTGGGAGCTGGCCGACCGCTGGTACCCCGACGACCGGCCGGCGGTGGGCTCGCCTCGCGACGCCGCCCTGCTCCTCGACGACCTCCGCCACGCCCCCACCGAGCGCATCGCCGTGCTCCTGCTCGACTCCCGCCACCGCCCCATCGGCTCCGAGGTGGTGGCGCTCGGCACCATCAACGCCTCCCGGCTGCAGCCCCGCGACGTGCTCGCCCCGGCGCTGCTCCGCGGCGCCTCGGCGATCGTCGTCGGCCACAACCACCCCAGCGGCGACGCCTCGCCCAGCGCCGCCGACCGCCGCGTGACCGTCGCCCTCCGCGAGGCCGCCGTCATCCTCGGCGTCCCCCTCCTCGACCACCTCATCCTCACCCGCCACGGCCAGTACAGCTTCCGCGACGCCGAGGGCTGGGACCTGGAGGAGGACGGGGTGCTCCGTCCCGAGTCGCTCTGAGAGCGCGGTGCAGGCGAACTGCGGGTAGCTCTCCCGCAGCGGGGGGACGGGCGATGGCGCTCATCGGGGCGTAGAGAGCCGTATACCCCCGCGGCGAGCTCCGAGGCGAGTGATCGCGAAGCGATCGCCGCCGTCCCCGCTGAGCGCCGTCGGCCGGCCCGCCGCGCCCGAGAGCGCCCCCAACACGGACCCCACGCGCATTGCCTCACCATGGTGAAGTGGCGGCACTCAGAGGTACCAGAACGGAGAACAACCTGCGAGCGGCCTTCGCCGGTGACTCTCAGGCGGATCGGCGGTTCACGTACTTCGCGCGGCGGGCGGACATCGAGGGGCGGCCGGACGCGGCCCGGCTGTTCCGCGACCTGGCGGCCGGGGAGACCGGGCATGCGCTCGGTCACCTGGAGCTGCTCGAGGAGGTCGGCGACCCGGTCACCGGGATGGCCCTCGGCGACACCGCCACCAACCTCCGCAGCGCGCTCGCCGGGGAGACCCACGACCACGGTGAGCTGTACCCTGCGCTCGCCCGGACCGCCCGGGAGGAGGGGTTCGAGGAGATCGCCGAGTGGTTCGAGGCGCTGGCCCGGGCCCACCGGCTCCGGTCGCGGAGCCTGGCCGCGACCCTGCAGTCGCTGACCGAGGGAGGGGAGGCCCGATGAGACCGCTCGCCGTTGACGAGGTCCGGCCCCCCGCCGCCTACGAGGCGGTGCGGGCGGAGGCGCTGCACCGCCTGCTCGAGCAGCGGCGGCCCCGCTCCATCCCCGTCGGCGACCTCATCACCCTGCTCTTCGAGAATCGGACGACGGTGGCGGGGGCGGTCGAGGAGCAGCTTCGCGCCGGCCAGATCGACGAGCCGGACCGCATCGCCGAGGAGGTGGCGGTGTTCAACGCCCTCATCCCCGGGGAGCGCGAGCTCACCGGCACCCTCTTCCTCGAGACCGAGGACGCCGCCGCCCAGGGCCGGTGGATGCGCGAGCTGCCCGGGATCTCCGGCCATGTCCACCTCGAGGTCGACGGCGTCCGCGCCGAGCGGGTGGTGGCTGGTCCCGGCGCTCCCGAGCTCGGCGACGAGCCGGTCGAGCACCTCCGCTTCCGCCTCACCGAGGCGCAGTGCGCGGCGATCGCCGGCGGCGGCGAGGCGGTGGTCTGCTGCGACCATCCCGCCCACCGCGCCCGCACCGTGCTCGACGAGGCGCAGCGGCGCGCCCTCGCCGAGGACCTGGGCCGCTGATCGCCGGGGCGCGGCGCACCCGTCCGCGGGTGCTGGTCGACGCCACCGCACTGCGCGACGGCCGCGGCGCGGCGGGCATCGGCCGCTATGTGGCCGGGCTGCTGGCCGGGCTCGAGGCGCTGCCCGACGGTCCCGAGGTGGAGGTGGTCCGGCCGCCGGGGCGGGCGCGCAGCGAGAACCGCGGCTGGCGCTGGCTCGCCGGCCAGCCCTGGGCGCTCGGCGCCGCCGCCAGCCACCGGCCGGCGGCGGTCCACGGCCCCGCGGGCGAGCCGGTGCTGGGCTGGCCGCGGCGGCGCCAGGTGGTCACCATCCACGACGTCGTCCCCTGGACCACGGCCGCCGCCGCCCCCTCCGGGCGCCGCCTCGCCGCCTTCCTCGAGGTCCAGCGCCGGCTGCTCCGCGGCTGCGGGGCGCTGATCGCGGTGAGCGGCACCGTGGCCGGCGAGGCGGCGGCGGCGCTCGGCATCCCCGCCGAGCGCTTCACCGTGGTCGCCGAGGGGGTGGACGCGCCCTTCGAGAGCGACCCCGCCGCCGGCGACGCCGGGCTGCGCGCCGGCTGCGGCGCCCCGGCCGGCGGCTACGTGCTCTGGGCGGGGAGCATGCGCAGCCCCGACCCGCGCAAGGCGCTCGACGTGCTCGTCGAGGCGATGGCCGCCCTGGAGGCGGAGGGGCGCGGGGTGCCGCTGGTGCTCGCCGGCGCCCCCGGTGCGGCCTCCGAGCAGGTCTCCGCCCTCGCCCGCGAGCGCGGCGTCCGACTCCACCTCCCCGGCTTCGTGAGCGACCCGGCCCTGGCGGCTCTCTACCGAGGCGCCGCGGCGGCGGTGCTGCCCTCGCGCCACGAGGGCTTCGGCCTGCCCGCGCTGGAGGCGATGGCCTGCGGCGCTCCGCTGGTCGCGGGGCGCGCCGGCAACCTCCCCGACCTCTGCGGCGACGCCGCCCTGCTGGTCCCCCCCGGCGACGCCCGGGAGCTCGCCGGCGCGCTCGGCGCGGTGCTCGGCGACACCGCCGTCGCCGCCCGGCTGCGGGTCGCCGGGCCGCGCCGGGCGGCCGCCTTCAGCTGGCGCCGCTGCGCCGAGGAGACCGCCGCCGTCTACCGGACGCTATATTCCCGGCCGTGAGCGATCTCCCTGCCGACCTCCTCGCCCTCCTCGTCTGCCCGAAGTGCCGGGGTCCGCTGGTCGCCGAGGCGGCGGCGCTGCGCTGCGACGCCTGCCGGCTGCGCTACCGCGTCGACGACGGCATCCCGGTGATGCTCATCGACGAGGCGACCCCGGTCCCCGCCGAGGGTTGACCCTCCCAGGGTCTTGTACTTAGCCAAGGCTAACCCATAGGATTAGCCAACCCTAACAAGCGGCAAGCTCACAGCTGGGGAGAGACCGTGATCGGCGGGCGCCTTCTGGAGAACCAGGCGCGTCGCGAGTCGAACGCGCGGACCTACGCGCGGTCGCTGTCGCTGGCGCTGATCCGCGGCGAGGGCATCCACCTCGTCGATGCCGACGGCCGCTCGTACATCGACTGCCTGGCCGGCGCCGGCACCCTCGCCCTCGGCCACAACCACCCGGCGGTGCTGGAGGCGATCAGGGCGGTGCTCGACAGCGGGCTGCCGCTCCACACCCTCGACTTCGCCACCCCGGTCAAGGACGCGTTCGTCGAGGAGCTCTTCGCCCATCTCCCCGCCGGCCTCGCCACCGACCTCCGGGTGCACTTCTGCAGCCCGGCGGGCACCGACGCGGTCGAGGCGGCGCTCAAGCTGGTGCGCATCGCCACCGGGCGGCGCAGCATCCTCGCCTTCACCGGCGGCTACCACGGCATGACCGCGGGCGCGCTCGCGGCCAGCGGCCCGGTGGCGGTGCGGGCGCCGATCGGCGGCATCACCAGCGAGGTGCACTTCCTGCCCTTCCCCTCCGCCTACCGGTGCCCGTTCGGGGTCGGCGGTGTCGAGGGGGCGCGGATCGCGGTGGGCTACGTCGAGCGCCTCCTCGACGACCCCAGCAGTGGCATCCCGCCGGTGGCGGGGATGATCCTGGAGGTGGTCCAGGGCGAGGGCGGGAGCAATCCCGCCCCCGATGAGTGGCTGCGGGCGATGCGCCGGCTCACCGCCGAGCGCGGCATCCCGCTGATCGTCGACGAGGTGCAGACCGGGGTGGGGCGCACCGGCCGGTTCCTCGCCTTCGAGCACGCCGGCATCGAGCCCGACGTGGTGGTGCTCTCGAAGGCGATCGGCGGCGGGCTGCCGCTGGCGGTGATCCTCTACCGCTCCGCGCTCGACGTCTGGGAGCCGGGAGCGCACACCGGCACCTTCCGCGGCAACCAGCTGGCGATGGCGGCGGGGACGGCCACGCTCCGCGAGGTGGTCGGCGCCCGGCTCGACGCCCATGCCGCCAGGGCCGGCAGCCGGCTGATGGAGGACCTCCGGGCCGCGCTGTCGGGCAGCGGCTGCGCCGGCGACGTCCGCGGCCGCGGGCTCATGGTCGGGGTCGAGCTCGTCGACCCCGCGGGCGAGCCCGACGTCACCGGGACGCCCCCCGCCGACGGGCGGATGGCCCGGGCGGTGCAGCTGGAGTGCCTGCAGCGCGGGCTGGTGGTGGAGCGGGGCGGCCGCCACGGGGCGGTGATCCGGCTGCTGCCGCCGCTGATCATCACCGCCGCGCAGCTCGGCGACGTCGTCGAGCGCCTGGCTGCCGCGGTCCGCGCCGCCGAGCGCTCCCGCAGCCGGGGGAACGCGGCATGAGCGTGCTCACGCCGGCCCAGCCCGCCCTCTGGGCGGCCGGCTCGGAGGCGGGGATGGCGGCGCTGGAGCAGGCGCTCCACGCCGCCGCCGGGTGCTGGCGGTCGGCGGCGGCGGCCCGCGGCGGCCCCTACAGCGGCGCCTCCCCGGACCAGCTGGAGCGGCTGGCGGCCGCGGTCGAGGTGCTCCCCGAGGAGGGACGGGAGCTGTCCGCGGTGCTCGAGGAGCTCGGCGGCCTGGCCATCGCCCACGCCGTCGACCCCGCCCACCCCCGCTGCGCCGCCCACCTCCACTGCGCTCCGCTGGTCGCCGCGGTCGCCGCCGACGCGCTGGTGAGCGCCTCCAACCCCTCGCTCGACTCCTGGGACCAGGCGCCGATCGCCGGCCACCTCGAGCAGCGGGTGGTGGGCGCGCTCGCCCGCCTCGCCGGGCTGCCCGACGCTGCCGACGGCGTCTTCACCTCCGGCGGCACCCAGTCCAACCTGATGGCCCTGCTGCTCGCCCGCGACGCCGCCGCCGCCGCCGAGGGTCGGATGGTCGGGGTCGACGGGCTCGGGCCGGAGGCGGCGCGCCAGCGCATCCTCTGCTCCGAGGCCGCGCACTTCACGGTGCAGCGGTCGGCCTCGGTGCTCGGCCTCGGCAGCGCCGCGGTGGAGACGGTCGCGGTCGACCGCGACATGCGGATGCGCTGCGACGACCTCGACGAGCGGCTCGAGCGGCTCGCCGCCGAGGGGCTGCGGCCGATCGCCCTGGTGGCCACCGCCGGCACCACCGACTTCGGCAGCATCGACCCGCTCGCCGAGCTCGCCACCCGGGCCCGCCGCCACCGGATGTGGCTCCACGTCGACGCCTCGTACGGCGGCGGCCTGCTGCTGAGCGACCGCCACCGCGGACTGCTGGCCGGGCTCGAGCTCGCCGACTCCGTCGCCGTCGACTTCCACAAGCTGCTCTGGCAGCCGATCGCCTGCGGCCTCTTCCTGGTGCGCGACCACGCCACCCTGGCGCCGCTGGCGGTGGAGGTGCCCTACCTCAACGCCCCTCCCGAGGAGCCGGAGGTCGGCGGATGGCGGATGCCCCACCTGCTCGGCCGCTCGCTCTCCACCAGCCGCCGGTTCGACGCGCTGAAGCTGCTGGTCAGCCTCCACACCGTCGGCCGGCGCGGGCTCGGCGAGCTGGTCGACCGCACCCTGGCGCTCACCGCCGTGGCCGCCGAGCGGGTCGGGGCCGACCCCCGCCTCGAGGCGGCGCACCACCCGGTGCTGGCCTCGCTCGTCTTCCGCTACGTCCCCACGCCCGACCGTCCGCAGCGCTCCGACCGGCTCAACGCCGCCATCCGCGACCGGCTTCTCGCCGAGGGCCGGGCGGTGCTGGGCCGCACCAGGGTCGCCGGCCGCACCCATCTCAAGCTCACCCTGCTCAACCCCGCCGCCGGCGAGGCCGAGATCGCCGCGCTGGTGGAGCTGGTGGCCGGCACCGGCGCCGAGCTGGAGACGGAGCCCTGAGCGCCGTCCCCGCCGAGGAGGCGGCCGAGCTGCGCGCCGCGGACCTGGCGGTGACCGGCCTGCTCAACTGCTTCCTGCGCGAGGCCGGTCCCGCCACCGAGCTCGCCGGCGATCGGCTGCGGGTCCGGCTCGCCCATCTCGGCATCGACCTCGAGGTCGGGCTGCGCCACCACTCCGCCACCGGCCATCACCTCTTCGACCTCCCGGTGCGGGTGCGGGCCTCCGCCGCGGCGCCCCCGGTGGCCCTCGACCCCGCCGCACTGGCGGCGCTGCTCGGCCGTGAGCTCGCCGCCGGCGACCCCCGCGCCGACCCGGCGGGGCTGGTCGCGGCCGTGACCGACAGCCATCGCGCCGTCGCCCGCTTCCTCGCCGCCGCCGCGGACGCCACCGCCGCGGCGCCGCGCCCGCTCACCCCCTTCCTGCGCGCCGAGCAGTCGCTGCTCGGCGGCCACCCGCTGCACCCCACCCCGAAGAGCCGTACCCCGATGACGGTCGCCGAGATCGACGCCTTCTCGCCCGAGCTGGGCGCCGCCTTCCCGCTCCACTGGTTCGCCGCCGACCGCACGCTGGTGCTCGAGGACTCGGCGCTGCCGGAGCCGGCGACGGCGGTGCTCGCCAGCCTGCTCGTCGACGACGAGCGCGCCGACCCCGAGCTGCGCCGGCTGGCCGCACGAGGCGATCGCGCCCTGATCCCCGCTCATCCCTGGCAGGCGGACCGGCTGCGGTGGCGACCGGAGGTGCGCGCCCTCATCGACGCCGGGCGGCTGGCCGACCACGGCCCCCAGGGGTCACCCTGGTCGCCCACCTCCTCGGTCCGCACCGCCGGTCGGCCTGGCACCGCGGTGATGCTCAAGCTCTCGCTCGGGGTGCGGATCACCAACTCGGTGCGCCTCAACCTCCGCAAGGAGCTGGCCCGCGGGGTCGAGGTCCACCGCCTCCTCGAGGCCGGGCTGGGGACCGAGCTGGCCGCGCGCTTCCCCGGCTTCGGCATCCTCCGCGACCCCGCCTGGGCCACCCTCGCCGGGCCCACGGCGGGCGCCGAGTCGGGCTTCGAGGTGGTGATCCGGGAGAACCCGTTCGGCGAGGCGGACGAGGCCAGCGTGGTCGCCGCCCTCTGCGAGCCCGCGCCCGACGGAGGGCCGCCGCCGCTGGCCGGCCACGTCCACGCCCTGGCACGGTCGCGGGGCACCTCGCTGGCAACCGCCGCGCGGGCGTGGTTCGCCCGCTACCTCGAGGTCGCGGTCGACCCCATCCTCTGGCTGTACGGCGCCGAGGGCATCGCCCTCGAGGCCCACCAGCAGAACGGGGTGGTGGTGCTCCGCGACGGCCTTCCCGCCGGGTTCCGCTACCGCGACAACCAGGGCTACTACTTCAAGCGCTCCCACGAGGCCCGGCTGCGGCGGCTCCTCCCCGGCCTCAACGCCGAGAGCGACACCGTCTGCGACGACGCCGTCGCCGACGAGCGGCTCGGCTACTACCTCGGGGTCAATCACCTGCTCGGGCTGATCGGCGCCTTCGGGCGCGCCGGGCTCGCGGACGAGGCCGACCTCCTCGGCGACCTCGCCCGCCACCTCGCCGCCCCCGACCGCGCCTTCCCGGCATCGCCGATGGTCGACACCCTGCTGGGCAGCCCGCGGCTGCGCTGCAAGGCCAACCTGCGCACCCGCCTCGACGACATGGACGAGCTGGTCGGCCCGATGGAGAGCCAGTCGGTCTACGTGGAGATCCCCAACCCGGTCCGGCAGGCGGTGGGGGCGATGGCGTGGACGTCGTGACCGCGACCGCCTTCGAGGCGCCCCTCGCCGGCGGCGCGACCGCGCGCTTCCGCCACCTCGACCCGGAGGAGGACCTCGACCTCGTCCACGGCTGGATGCACCAGCCCCACGTGGTGCCCTTCTGGCACCTCGACGTGCCCCGCGCCGAGCTGCGCGCCCACCTCGAGAGCATGGCCGCCGCCGCCCACATCGAGCCCCTGATCGGCTGCGTCGACGGGGTGCCGGTCTCGTACTGGGAGGTGTACCGGGCGGCGGAGGACGCGCTCGCAGCGCACTACGCCGCCGAGGAGCACGACCAGGGCGTCCACCTCCTCGTCGGCCCGATCGAGCTCACCGGGCGGGGTCTCGGCCGCCGCCTGCTCGAGGCGGTCGTCGACTGGCAGCTCGCACGCGAGCCCCGCACCCGCCGGATCGTGGCCGAGCCCGACGTCCGCAACGCCCGGATGATCCACGTCTTCGAGCGCTGCGGCTTCGTCCGCGAGGGCGAGCTCGAGCTCCCCGACAAGCGCGCCGTGCTGATGGTCCGGCGCCGGTGAGCGCCGCCGCCCCGGTCCGCGACCTGCTCGGGGTGGGCATCGGACCCTTCAACCTGGGGCTGGCCGCGCTCCTCGACCAGGCGCCGGAGGTCGACGCCCTCTTCGTGGACGAGCACCCGCGCTTCTCCTGGCACCCCGGGCTGCTGCTCGAGGGCGCCACCACCCAGGTGCCGTTCCTCGCCGACCTGGTCAGCCTGGTCGACCCCACCAGCCCGCACAGCTTCCTCAACTACCTGCGCGTCCACGACCGGCTGCTCCGCTTCTACCTGCGCGAGCGCTTCCACCTGCCCCGCCGCGAGTACGACCACTACTGCCGCTGGGTGGCCGAGCGGCTGCCCTCCTGCCGGTTCGGCGCCCGGGTCGAGGCGCTGCGCTGGCTCGCCGGCGAGGCGGTCTTCGAGGCCGAGCTCCGCGCCCCGGGCGGCACGCGCGTGGAGCGGGTGCGGGCGCGCCACGCGGTGCTCGGGGTCGGCGCCGCCCCCCACGTCCCCGAGGCGCTCACCCCCGCGCTGGGGCCCGACGTGGTCCACGCCGCCGACTTCCTCCACCACCGCGAGCGGCTCCACCGGGCGGCGGCGGTGACGGTGGTGGGCTCGGGCCAGAGCGGCGCCGAGGTGTTCCTCGACCTGCTCCGCGACCAGCCCGCCCACGGCTACCGGCTGACCTGGCTGACCCGCACCGCCGGCTTCTTCCCGATGGAGTACACCCGGCTCGCCCTCGAGCACTTCTCCCCCGAGTACACCCGCTACTTCCACGGCCTCGACGAGGAGGTGCGCGACCGCCTGCTCCCCAGCCAGGACCTCCTCTACAAGGGCATCGACGCCGGCACCGTCGAGGAGATCTACGCCCTGCTCTACGAGCGCAGCGCCGGCGGCGCCGAGCCCCCGGTCGAGCTTCGCCCCCACCTGGCGGTGGAGGCGGTCGAGCGCAACGGCCGCGGCCTGCGGCTGCGCTGCCGCCAGTGGGAGCAGGGGCGCGACCTGGTGGTCGAGACCGAGTGCGCGGTGCTCGCCACCGGCTTCGTCGCCCGGCCGCCGGCCTGCATCGAGGAGCTGAGCCCGCTGATCCGCTGGGGCCCCACCGGCCGCTATCGGGTCGACCTCGACTACCGGGTGGCGATGCACCCGTCGGTCACCGGCAGCCTCTTCGTGCAGAACGCCGAGCTCCACACCCACGGGGTGGGCGCGCCCGACCTCGGCCTGGGAGCCCACCGCAGTGCCTGCATCGTCAACGCGCTCACCGGCCGCGAGGTCTTCCGGCTGCCGCGGCGCACCGTCGTCACCGAGTTCGGAGTCGCCTGATGGACACCGTCACCACCGCGCTGGAGGCGCTCGCCGGGGGGCGTTGGCAGGCCGCCGGCGAGCGCATGGTCGCCAAGATGCTCTCCGAGCTCCTCTACGAGCAGCTGCTCGACGCCGAGCCCGCCGGCACCGGCTGGCGCGCCCCCGCGGGCGAAGCCGTCTACGAGTTCGCCGCCCGGCCGCGCTGCTACGAGCGGCTGCTGGTCGAGCCCGGCTCGGTGCGGCGCCGCGACGCCGGCGGCAGCGTCCCCGCCGCCGACCCGGTCCGCCTGCTCCTCGACCTCGCCCCCGGCCTGGGGATGGAGCCGGCCACCACCGCCCACCTCGCCCGCGAGCTCCGCGCCACCCAGCTCGCCGACTGTCACATCGCCGCCTCGCCGCGGCGCCGCGCCGCCGCGCTCGTCGAGCTGCCCTGGGCCGAGATCGAGGGCGAGATGGACGGCCACCCCTGGCTGGTGCCGAACAAGGGCAGGATCGGCTTCGGCCACGACGACCACCTCCGCTTCGCCCCGGAGCGGCGCCGGCCGCTGCCGCTGCGCTGGCTGGCGGTGCGCGACGGCTGCGGCGAGTATCGGGCGGTCGAGGGCCTCGACCACCTGCGGCTGCGCGCCGAGCAGCTCGACCCCGCCAGGGCCGCGGACTTCGGCGCGGTGCTCCGCGCCCGCGGCGAGGACCCCGACCGCTTCCTCTGGTTCCCCGTCCACGCCTGGCAGTGGGACCACGTCGTGCTGCCGCTGTTCGCCGCCGAGCTCGCCGCCGGCGACCTGGTGGTGCTCGGCGAGGGCGACGACCTCCACCTCCCCCAGCAGTCGATCCGCACCCTCAGCAACGTCAGCGTGCCCCGGCGGCACTCGGTGAAGCTGCCGCTCAGCATCCTCAACACCCTCGTCTACCGGGGGCTGCCCACCGAGCGCACCCTGGCGGCGCCGGCGGTGACCGCGTTCCTCCAGGGGATCGCCGCCGCCGACCCCTTCCTCCACGACCGCTGCCGGCTGCTGCTGCTCGGCGAGGTCGCCGCCGTCGCCGTCCCCCATCCCACCTACGAGGAGCTCGAGGGGGCGCCGTACCAGTTCCGCGAGCTGCTCGGGTGCATCTGGCGGGAGAGCCTGGAGGGGCGGCTCGACCCCGGCGAGCGGGCGATGACGATGGCCGCCCTCCTCCATGTCGACGGCCACGGGGTCCCGGTGGTGGCGGCCCTGGTCGAGCGCTCCGGGCTCGGCCCCGCGGCCTGGCTCGACGCCCTGCTGGGGGCGGTGCTGCCGCCGCTGCTCCACTTCCTCTACCGCTACGGCGTCGTGTTCTCGCCCCACGGTGAGAACGCCATCCTCGTCCACCGCGGTGGGGTGCCCAGCCGGCTGGCGATCAAGGACTTCGTCGACGACGTCAACCTCAGCGACCAGCCCCTGCCCGAGCTCGCCGGGGTCGGCCCCGAGCTCCGCCGGGTGCTCCTCGCCGAGCCCCCGGAATGGCTCTGCCAGTTCCTCTGGGCGGCGCTCTTCGTCGGCCACCTCCGCTACCTCTCCGACCTGATGGAGGATCACCTCGGGCTCGGCGAGCGCGACTTCTGGGCGGCGGTGCGGCGCGCCATCCTCGACCACCAGGCCCGATTCCCCGAGCTCGCCGAGCGCTTCGCCCTCTTCGACCTGCTTGCCCCCCGCTTCACCCGGATCTGCCTCAACCGCAACCGCCTGCTCCTCGACGGCTATGCCGACCGGCCGGAGCGGCCCCACGCCGCCACCTGCGGCACCGTGGCCAACGCCCTCGCCGAGGCGGTGCCAGGGGTGCTGAGATGAGCGCGGCGGCGCCGGTGGCGGCACGGCTGCGCTGGGACTGCGCGGAGATGCGCTGGGAGCCCGCGCCCGCCGGCCCGCTCGGCGAGGGCTGGACCGCCTGCGCCGACCTGCTCGTCCCCGGGTCGGACGAGCTCGAGCGCCAGCTCGCCCTGGTCGCCCGGTGCCAGGAGACGGCGCGGATGTCGGTGTGCGCCTCGCTCTTCCTCGAGCGCTACGCCTGGGCACTGGCCACCGCCGCCTTCGGCAGCCTGCTCGGCGAGGGCAGGCTGCCCCACCTCGACGCCGCCAACGTCGCCGTTCACGTCGACGCCGACGGCTTCGTCGACGCGCTGATGCTCGCCGACGCCCGGCTCGCGCCCGCCACCCCGGTCGCGGCCCTCGTCCCCCTCGCCCGCGACCTGCTCGCCGGCCATCTCCTGACCCTGGTCGAGCGGCTCGCCGAACGCCCCGTCCACCGCGGCCGGCGGGCCCTGCACTGCCTGGTGGTCGACGCCCTCGCCGCGGGCATCGCCGGCGCCGCCGAGACCGCCGGGACCTCCCCCGGCGAGGCCGCGGTGCTCACCCTCGCGGTGGGGCTGATGCTCGGCACCCCGGCGGCGCTCCGCCCCCGGCTCCTCGGGGTCGACGGCCGGCTGGTGCGGAAGCGGGCGGTCTGCTGCCTGCTCCACACCGAGCGCGCCGTCCACTGCGCCACCTGCCCGCACCTCACCGACGAGGAGACCGCCTGCCGGATCCGTGTCCTCACCAGCACCACCTGAGGAACAATGGGCGGGTGAGCAGCCCGCGCCCGACGCTTCCCTTCACCGCGCTGGTCGGCCAGGAGTCGATGAAGCAGTCGCTGGTGCTGAACGCGATCAACCCGGCGATCGGCGGGGTGCTGATCCGGGGCGAGAAGGGCACCGCGAAGTCGACGGCGGTGCGGGCGCTGGCCCGGCTC
>DASXNK010000023.1 GCA_036495095.1 Candidatus Dormiibacterota bacterium
CGCGGGGCAGGCCGCGCACGTCCTCCACCTGAGGAAGCGATGAGCATCGACCGTTCCGACCGGGACTGGTACAAGCGCGCCGTCTTCTACGAGCTCCTGGTGCGCGGCTTCGCGGACGCCAACAGCGACGGAGTCGGCGATCTCCAGGGGCTGATCGCCAAGCTCGACTACCTCCAGTGGCTGGGGGTGGACTGCATCTGGCTGCTGCCCGTGAACGCCAGCCCGATGCGCGACGGTGGGTACGACATCTCAAACTACTACGAGGTGCAGCCGGAGTACGGCAGCGTCGACGACGTCCGCGAGCTCGTGGAGAAGGCCCACGATCGAGGCATGCGCGTGATCATGGACATGGTCATGAACCACACCAGTGACCAGCACCCCTGGTTCCAGGAGTCGCGCTCGGCCCCGGACAGCCCCAAGCGCGACTGGTACATGTGGTCGGAGACCAAGCAGCGCTACCAGGACGCGCGGATCATCTTCATCGACACCGAGAGCTCGAACTGGACCTGGGACGACCAGGCCGGCGCCTACTACTGGCACCGCTTCTTCAGCCACCAGCCGGACCTCAACTACGACAACGCCGAGGTCCGCGAGGCGATGATCAACGCGGTTCGCTTCTGGCTCGACCTCGGGATGGACGGGTTCCGCCTCGACGCCGTGCCCTACCTGTACGCCCGCGAGGGCACCAACTGCGAGAACCTCCCCGAGACCCACGCCTTCCTCGCCGACCTCCGCGCCACCGTCGACCGCGAGTACGGCGGCGACCGGGTGCTGCTCGCCGAGGCCAACCAATGGCCCGAGGACGTGGTCGACTACTACGGCACCGAGGAGGCGCCGGAGTGTCACATGTGCTTCCACTTCCCGCTGATGCCGCGGATGTTCATGGGGCTGCGGCGCGAGCAGCGCTATCCGATCACCGAGATCCTGGAGCGCACCCCGCCGATCCCCAGTGGCGCGCAGTGGGGAATCTTCCTGCGCAACCACGACGAGCTCACCCTCGAGATGGTCACCGAGGACGAGCGCGACTACATGTACTCGGAGTACGCGCGCGACCCGCGGATGAAGCTCAACCTCGGCATCCGCCGCCGGCTCGCGCCGCTGCTCAACAACGGCCGGCGGCAGATGGAGCTGTTCTACGGGCTGCTGCTCTCGCTGCCCGGCGCCCCCATCCTCTACTACGGCGACGAGCTCGGCATGGGCGACAACATCTACCTCGGCGACCGCGACGGGGTCCGCACCCCGATGCAGTGGAGCGCCGACCGCAACGCCGGCTTCAGCCGCGCCGACTTCGCCCGCCTCTACCTGCCGCCGCTGATGGATCCGGTGTACAGCTACCAGGCGGTGAACGTGGAGGCGCAGGAGCGCAACGAGTCCTCGCTGCTCCACTGGCTGCGCCGCTTCATGGCGGTGCGCCGCCGCCACCCGGTCTTCGGCGAGGGGGCCTTCGAGGTGCTCGAGGCCAGCAACCCGTCGGTGTTCGCGTTCATGCGGGTGCTCGATGACCGCCGGGTGCTCTGCGTCAACAACCTCTCCCGCTTCGCCCAGCCGGTCGAGCTCGACCTGCGCGCCTACGTGGGCATGACCCCGCTGGAGCTGGTCGGGCGGATCCCGTTCCCGCCGATCGGCGAGCTCCCCTACCTCCTGACCATGGCCCCACACGGGTTCTACTGGTTCTCGCTGGAGGCGCCCTCCCCGTGAGCCGCGCCACCCTGCTGTCCCGCCACGACCTCGAGCAGGCGGCTCCGGCGCTGCTCGCCTACCTCCAGAGGCAGCGCTGGTTCGGCAGCCGCGGCCGGCGGGTGGCGGAGCTCGAGGTGGACGACGTGGCCACGCTGCGCGAGAGCGATCCCACGGTGCTGCTCGTGCTCGCCACCGTCGCCTTCGAGGACGGCGGCCGGGAGCGATACAGCCTGCCCCTTGGGGTCCGCCCCGGGCCGGCCTCGGAGTTCTTCGACCCCGAGAAGGTGGTCACCGAGACCGGCGGCGACGCCGGCCCCGCGGCGGTGGTCGACGCCCTCGGCGACCCCGAGTCGAGCGCGGTGCTCTGGGAGATGATCGCCACCGGCGCCAGCCTCCGCACCGAGGCCGGCGAGGTGAGCTGCCGCGGCGACGGCATCGCCCCGGACGTCGACCCGGCGTCGATCCGCCCGCTGGGCCGGGAGCAGAGCAACAGCTCGCTGGTGCGCGGGGACACCGAGCTGCTGAAGTGGTTCCGGAGGATCGAGGAGGTGCGCTCGCCGGAGCTGGAGATGACCGAGGCGCTGGCCGGCGCCGGCTTCACCGCCGTGCCCGCCCCGCTGGGGGTGGCCGAGTACCAGCGTCCCGGCGCCGAGGCGGTGCTGCTCGCCCTGGTCCAGCCCTACCTGCACAACGGCACCGAGGGCTGGGCGCTGGCGCTCAGCTCGCTCCGCGACCTCTACGCCGAGGCCGAGGAGCGGGGGGTGGGCGACGACCCGACCGCGCTGCGCCACGTCGAGGAGCAGGGGGCCACCTTCCTCCCCGAGTCGGCCCGGCTCGGCCGGGTGACCGCCGACATGCACCTCGCGCTGGCGTCGGATCAGATGCCCGAGTCGATGCGCGCCCGGCCGGTGACGGCGGCCATGCTCGGCGCCTGGGCGGACACCATGACCCGGGAGCTCGACCAGCTGCTCGCCGGCACCGACCCGGCGCTGGAGCCGCTGCGCGAGCGCCGGGGCACGGTGGTGGAGGGCTTCGAGGCGCTCCGCGGGCTCGCGGACGGCGGCCTCGCCATCCGGGTCCACGGCGACTACCACCTCGGCCAGACGCTGCGCACCGACACCGGGTGGACGGTGCTCGACTTCGAGGGCGAGCCCGCGCTCGGGGTCGCCGAGCGCCGCGCCCTCTCCTCACCGCTGCGCGACGTCGCCGGGATGCTGCGCTCGCTCGACTACGCCGCCGCGGCCGCCCTCGCCGAGCGCACCGAGCCCGACGCCGAGCTGGTCGAGGCGCTGCGGCGCCAGGGGGCAGCCTGGGCCGAGGCCAACCGCCGGCTCTTCTGGGGCGCCTACCTGGCCCGCGTCGGCGACCATCCGCTGCTCCCCCGCGGCGCCGAGGACACGCTCACCCTCCGGCGCGCCTGGGAGCTCCGCAAGGCGGTGTACGAGGTCGGCTACGAGCTCGGCCACCGTCCCGACTGGGTGAGCACCCCGCTCCGATTCCTGCTCGAGGGAGGCCGGCCATGAGCCCTGCACGCCGTCCGACCGACCCCGGCACCACCACACCTCCGCTCCCCGAGCTCGGTGAGGACGCCGTCCGGCTGCTCAGCGGCGAGCAGCACGAGCCCCACCGCATCCTCGGCGCCCACCCCCTCGGCAACGAGACCGTGGTGCGCGCCCTCCATCCCTCGGCGGAGCGCTGCACGGTGATCTGGGAGGGCGGTGAGACCCCGCTGGAGCGCCTCGAGGGCGGCATCTTCCAGGGCCGGGTGCCGGTTGCCGAGCTTCCCGCCTACCGGCTGCGCTTCGACGAGGCGGAGCGCAGCTGGGTGATGGACGACCCCTACCGCTTCCTCCCCACCCTCGGCGACCTCGACCTCCACCTCATCGGCGAGGGCCAGCACCGCGAGCTCTGGCGCCGCCTCGGCGCCCGGGTGATCGAGCACCAGGGGGTGATCGGCACCGCCTTCGCGGTCTGGGCGCCCAACGCCCGCAGCGTCCGGCTGGTCAGCGACGCCGGCTACTGGGACGACCGCCTCCACCCGATGCGATCGCTCGGCTCCTCCGGGGTCTGGGAGCTGTTCCTCCCCGGAGTGGGTGCCGGCTGCCACTACAAGTTCTCGATCACCGGGGCCGACGGCCGCCGGGTGCTCAAGGCCGACCCCCTGGCCCGGGCCGCGGAGACCCCGCCCGCGACCGCGAGCGTGGTCGACGTCAGCCAGCACCGCTGGGCCGACGACGAGTGGATCGCCGGCCGGGTGGCCGCCGACCCCGCGGTGCGGCCGATGTCCGCGTACGAGGTGCACCTGGGCTCCTGGCGGCGACGCGGCGAGGCCGGCGAGCAGCTGCTGACCTACCGCGAGGCGGCGGCGGAGCTGGGCGACTACTGCCGCGCGATGGGGTTCACCCACGTCGAGTTCCTGCCCCTCGCCGAGCACCCCTTCGGCGGCTCCTGGGGCTACCAGGTGAGCGGCTACTACGCGCCCACCTCGCGCTTCGGCTCGCCCGACGACCTCCGGGCGATGATCGACGAGCTCCACCAGCGCGGCATCGGCGTCATCCTCGACTGGGTGCCCGCCCACTTCCCGCGCGACGAGTGGGCGCTGGCGAGGTTCGACGGCACCGCCCTCTACGAGCACATCGACCCCCGCCGCGGCGAGCACCCCGACTGGGGCACCCTGGTCTTCAACTTCGGGCGCAACGAGGTGCGCAACTTCCTGGTCGCCAACGCCCGGTACTGGATCGAGGAGTTCCACATCGACGGCCTGCGCGTCGACGCCGTCGCCTCGATGCTCTACCTCGACTACTCGCGGCAGCCCGGCCAGTGGATCCCCAACCCGTACGGCGGCCGCGAGAACCTCGAGGCCATCGAGTTCCTCCGCGAGGTCAACTCGACGGTCCGCGAGCAGCACCCCGGCGTGATGATGATCGCCGAGGAGTCGACCGCCTGGCCGGGGGTGAGCCGGCCCGCCGCCACCGGCGGCCTCGGCTTCTCCTTCAAGTGGAACATGGGCTGGATGCACGACACCCTGTCGTACTTCTCGCTCGACTCCATCTTCCGCCGCTACCACCATCACCAGCTCACCTTCGGCCTCTGGTACGCGTTCAGCGAGCGCTTCGTGCTGCCCGTCAGCCACGACGAGGTGGTCCACGGCAAGGGCTCGCTGTTCGGCAAGATGCCCGGCGACCGCTGGCAGAAGTTCGCCAACCTGCGCTCCCTGCTCGCCTGGATGTGGGCCCACCCCGGCAAGCAGCTGCTGTTCATGGGCTCGGAGTTCGGCCAGGAGCGGGAGTGGCGGCACGACGATTCGCTCGACTGGCACCTGCTCGAGCAGCCCGACCACGCCGGGGTGCAGCACCTGGTCCGCGATCTCAACCTCGCCTACGCGGCGGAGCCGGCGCTGTGGCAGCGCGACGACACCCCGGAGGGCTTCCGCTGGATCGATG
Organism: Candidatus Dormiibacterota bacterium; assembly: GCA_036495095.1. Classification (NCBI taxonomy): domain Bacteria; kingdom Bacillati; phylum Candidatus Dormiibacterota; species Candidatus Dormiibacterota bacterium. The sequence goes on from DASXNK010000023.1 coordinate 5,124, forward strand.
CGGGCAACTCCGACCAGAACGTGCTGTCCTTCATCCGGGTCGACGGCGGGGGCCGGCCCGGGCTGGTCTGCGTCGCCAACCTGTCCCCGGTGGTCCACGAGAACTTCCGGGTCGGCCTGCCTCGCCCGGGCCGCTGGCGCGAGGTGCTGAACACCGACGCCGGGACCTACGGCGGCAGCGGCGTCGGCAACCTCGGGAGCGTGCTCGCGGACGACACCGAGTGGAACGGCCAACCCCACTCGGCGGCGATGAGCCTGCCCCCGCTGGCGGTGCTCTGGCTGACCCCGGACGAGTGAGCCGGAGGCCCGGGCCACCGCCACGGAAGGTGTGCGCAACTGGGTAGGCTTGGGGCCGTGGACATGGAGCGGGCCCGTCAGCTCCTGCTCGCCGAACGTGAGCGGCTGCTGGCACTCAGAGAGGCAACGGCGCGGCTCGTCGGCGAGGACGTCGAGGCCACGGCCGCTGAGCTGAGCCATGCCGACCAGCACCCCGCCGACGAGGCCACCGAGCTGTTCGAGGAGGAGCGCGACCTCGGGGTCGAGCACGACGTCGACCACCTGATCGCCGAGGTCGACGCCGCCCTGCAGCGGGTCGACGAGGGCCGCTACGGGATCTGCGAGGCCTGCGGCAAGCCCATCCCCGACGAGCGGCTGGAGGCCGTGCCCGCCGCCCGTTACTGTGTCGAGGACCAGGCCCGCCGGGAGAGGGGGCTGCTCGGGTGACCGACGGAGAGCCTCCGCCGGGCGAGGTGGCGGCGCCGCCGGCGGTGGGCGACGACCTCCGCTCCAGCCTCGACAGCCTGCGCGACCAGCTCCTCGACGGGCTCCCGGCCCGGGTGCAGGGGATGGCCGAGGAGCTGATCCTGGAGTGGTCGGCGGCGGTCGAGGCGGTCCCCGAGCTGGCCCGGGTGGCCACCGCCGAGGTGATCCGGCTGCTGCGCATGGCGCCCGCCGAGCGCGAGTGCACGCTGCGCCGCCGCTACGCCCGCCTCCACGGCGAGGAGCCCCCGGAGGTGGGGCTGATGGGCACCCACGTGCCCACCCCGAGGCAGGCGGCGGGCTGAGCCGCCGGCCAGGGGAGCCCCCGGGCGCGCAAGATCGGGGCGCCCGGCACCGTTGTGCTTCGAGGAGGATGGCCGCCGCATTTTTCCGCGACGGCGTTCAGGAAGGGACACATACATGAAGCTGCCGAGGCTGCGGACGGCGTTCGCCGTCATCGCCCTGATCGCCGGCTCGCTGAGCGCCGCCGTGCTCACCTCGTCCGCGAGGGCGGGTGCGGCCTCGGGCGGCGGAGCGACGATCTTCGTCCAGACCATGGACTCCTGCCACCAGATCCTGGGCAGCGCCGTGGTCTCGATCACCGGCGGCGCGTTCTCGGCGTCCGCCACCACACCCGCGGGCCACGGCACCGCGGGCGGCGCCGGCTGCCCGGTGCCGACCGGCAGCTGCTCGGCGGGGCCGTGCGCGAGCTTCACCGGGGTGCCCGACGGCGCCTACCGGATCATCACCACCAAGACTCCGCCCGCGAACGCATCGAACCCGGAGGGGTACGCGCCCTGTGAGGGCGGCAGCGCCTGCCGCTCGCAGTGGGCCGACGTCACCGTCTCGGGCGGCAGCGTCCACGCGACCGTGTCCAACATCTACCCGAACAACAAGACCACCACGTTCTCCTTCGCGGGGAGCAGCGGGGACCCGATCGTCTTCCACGACTTCGGCCTCGCCGCCCCGGGCAGCAACGGCAACGCCCAGTGCGACGGCGACTCCGACGCCGACGACCACAGCACCGGATCGCCCAGCGGCAGCTGCGCCTTCCTGCCCGAGAGCGCCGAGTCGAGCGCCTGCCAGCCGTTCCCGTGGAGCTGCACCCTCGGCGGTGGGCCGCCCGTCGCCGCCCGCCACCTCGGCCTCACCTTCCCCGCCACGGTGCAGGCCTTCGCCACCGTGCCGGTCACGGTGACGGCGCTGAACGGCACCGCCACCGACACCGCGTACAGGGGCACGGTGACGCTGAGCTCGAGCACCGACAAGCTGGCGACCATGCCCCCCGCCTACACGTTCACCGCCGCCGACGCGGGCGTGCACGTCTTCTCGCTGACCCTGCGCCACCCCGGCAGCCAGACCGTCTCGGCCTCGACCAAGGGCAAGGCCGGCGGCTCCGGCGGCATCGGCACGGTCACGGTGACCAACGACGACGCCAGCTTCGTCGAGGACCTCTACCACGACATCCTCGGCCGGGTCGGCGCCGACTCCGAGGTGGCCTACTGGGTGGGTCAGATGGGCGGCCGCGGCCGCGGGGGCGTCGCCGCCTTCTTCAGCACCTCGACCGAGGTGTACGGCCGCAGCGTCGACGCCGCCTACCAGCGGCTGACCGGCCACGCCGCCGACGCCGGCGGCCGCTCCTACTGGGTGTCGCAGCTCCAGGGCGGTGGCTACGACGAGAGCCTGCTGGCCGCGCTCGCCGCCAGCCCGACCTACTACGCGGGCCACGGCAGGGGCACCGACCGGGGCTTCGTGACCGCCCTCTACCAGGACATCCTGGGGCGCACCCCGCAGACCGCCGAGGTCGACGGCTGGGTCGCCGGAGGCCCGGTCGACCGCGCCGGCGTCGCCCACAGCTTCGCCTTCTCCCACGAGCACCACCTCCAGGTGGTCGCGGACGCCACCGCCGGCTGGTACCAGCACTACCTCAACCGCCCCGCCGACTCCGGCGGCGCGGAGTGGTGGGCGACCCAGCTCGACCAGGGCACCCGCGACGAGGCCGGCGTCGCCAACTTCACCAGCGGCGACGAGTACTACGCCAAGCCTGTCACCTACTGACCGCGGGCCGGATCGCCGGCTCTGCCTACACTGAGCCGGTGAGCAGCCGGCCCGACACCGCGCCGTCGCCGCTCCCGGCGACCGCGGTGCGGCTCCTCGAGGGGCCGGCGGGCCGGCTGCGCCTCCACCTCACCGGCGACGGCGCCGCGCCGCCGGTGATCGCCGTCCACGGCGTGGGGGCGACCGGGCGGCAGTTCCGGCGCCTCGCCGAGGAACTCGCCGGCCGCGGGCTCCGGACCGTCGCGCTCGACCGGCCCGGAGCCGGCGGCAGCCCCGCCGGCGACCCCCGGCTGGCCGGCCAGGCGGCGGCCGCGCTCGCCGCGGCGGCGGCCGTCGCCCCCGGCCCGGCGACGTGGGTGGGGCACTCCTGGGGCGCCGCGGTGGCCCTGGAGGCAGCGCTCACCGTCCCGGACGCGGTCGGCGCGCTGGTGCTGGTGGCGCCGGCGCTGGTGCCCTTCGCGCTGCCGCTGCCCGTCCGGCTGGCGGTGTCGAGGCCGGGCAGCTGGACGGTGCGCAGCCTGCTGCGCCTCGCCGGCCGCCCGCTGATCCGCGGGGCGATGCGCCGCGTCTACGGCCCGCGCACCGCCCTGGTGGACGACGTCGCGGTCACCGAGGAGCTCGAGGGCTGGCGGGGCCAGGCGTTCACCGGCGTCGCCGCCACGGTGCGGGTGATGGAGGCGGAGCTGCGCGACCTGGGCCGGCGGGCCGGCGGGCTCGACCCCCGGATCCCGGTCCACGTGCTCCTCGGCGAGGCCGACCCGCTCACCGCCGGCGGGCCGCCACGGGAGGCGCTCCTGGCCCTCCTGCCCCAGGCGACCGTCGAGGTGCTGCCCCGCTGTGGCCACGTCCTCCACGTCACCGAGGCCGGTGCGGTGGCGGGCCGGGTGGCCGCGGTCTCCCTCGCCTAGGCTGCGGCCGCGCGGCGCAGCCGCAGCGAGAGCCCCGCGCAGGCGCCGCCGGCGAGCAGCATCGCCAGGCCGCCGAGCAGCCGGGCACCGCCGCCGGTGGCGGGCACGCTGACCCGCGACGGAGCGGGCGCGGGCGCGCCGGTCGCCGGCGGCCGGGCGGCGGCGGCCGCCGCCACCGGTGCCGTGATCGGCGCCGGCGCGCTGGCCTGCGGCGGCGCGGCGAGGGCGAGGTGGAGGGTCGTCTCCGGGTCGGAGCTGCGCAGCTCGAGGGCGTAGACACCGTTCTCCGGGACGACGCCGTGGGCACGGGCGGCGGCGACGACGGCGGCGGGGTCGAGCACGGCGAGGGGCTGCCGCCCGTCCCCGGCGGTGACCTGCCAGGCGGACGCGAGCAGCGCGATGTCGTTGCCGTCCGCGACCTCGGCGAGCACGCGGTAGCTGCCCGAGGCCTCGTCGAGCCCGGCGCCCCAGAGCCCCAGCGGCGCGTACGGCAGCAGCACCGGCGCCTCGCCGGTCCGGTCGGGCGGGGCCGGGGTCTCGGCGGAGGCGCCGGCGGCGGCGGAGGTGATCCAGAGCCGCCCCTCCGGGGTCTCGGCGGCACCGGCCGCGTGCCCGATGCCGCCGATGCCGGCCACCGAGGCGAGCCCGAATCCGGCCACACCCAGGGCGGCGCCGAGCACGGCGGTCAGGCGCGAGAGCCGGGGCGCCCCGGCCGGCGGCCGGCGGCGGCGCTGGCCGCGGCTGTCGAGGGCGAGCACCAGGAGGCTGCCGGAAAAGGCGGGGATGACCACGACGATGACTGTCAGCCCCATCGCGCTCATCCCGCCTCCTCCCCGCGGAGCGGCTCCCTCGCGCCGCTCCACACCCTCTCAGCACTCCGGGCGAGGGTACGGCCTCCGCCACAAACTGTCAATAAGTGCGGCTCCCCGTGCGGGGAGTTCCGGTCAGACCTGTCGCCCCGCCTCGGTCCAGTAGCGGTCGCGCAGCAGCCGCTTCAGCAGCTTGCCGGCGGCGTCACGCGGGAAGTCCTCGACGAAGTCGACGCTGCGGGGACGCTTGTACGCGGCCAGCCGCTCGCCCACGTAGCCGATCAGCTCCTGCTCGCCGGCCTCGCCCCCCGGCCGCAGCTTCACCACCGCCTTCAGCGACTCGCCCCACTCGCTGTCGGGAACGCCGACCACCGCGCAGTCCTCGACCGCGGGATGGGAGTGGAGCACCGCCTCGATCTCCGCGGGATAGATGTTCACCCCGCCGCTGATCACCATGTCGACCTTGCGGTCGCAGATGTGGATGAAGCCCTCGTCGTCGCGCCAGGCGATGTCGCCGACGGTGAAGAAGCCGTCGCGCCGGTTGCGCGCGGTCGCCTCGGGCCGGTTGTGGTACTCGGAGAACACCCCCGGTGAGCGCGCCCAGAGCTCACCGGGCTGGCCCTCGGGGACCTCGTTGCCATCGTCGTCGAGGAGGCGCACCTCCACCGCGGGGAGCACGCGGCCGCACGAGTCGGGCTTGCGCAGCAGGTCGGCGGGGGTGATCAGCGTGACCAGCCCGGTCTCGGTGGCGCCGTAGAACTCGAAGACGTGGGGTCCGAAGAAGTCGACCGCCCGCCGCTTCAGGTCGGCGGGGAACGGGGCGGCGGCGACGATCAGGCACCGGATGCTGGAGACGTCGTGGGCGCGGCGCACCGCCTCGGGGAGGTCGAGGATGCGCTTGACCAGGATCGGCGCCATGAACGTGGTGGTGACCCGGTGCTCGGCGATCAGCCGCAGCGCGGTCTCGGCCTCGAAGCGGCGCAGCACCACGGTGGTGGCGCCGAACATCTGCTGCAGCCCGGCGAAGAAGCCCGGGGCGCTGTGGTAGCTGGGCCCTGCGAGCAGGTGCACGTCCTCGGTCGAGAACTGGAAGGCCGCCACCCAGCTGGACGCCACGCTCACGTCCACGCCGCCGCCGCGGTAGGCACCCTTGGGGTGTCCGGTGGTGCCCGCGGTGTAGATCATCGTCGGCGCGCTGGTCGCGCCGCCCCCGGGAGGCTCGGCGTCGCCGGCGGCGGCGAGCACGTCCTCGTAGGCCTGCCAGCCGGGGGGCGGGGCGCCGTCGCCGAGCATCAGCCAGCGGCGGCGGTCGGCGTCCTCGACCTGGGGCCGCGCCGCCTCGACGGCGGCGGTGAACTCCGGTCCCGCCACCACCACCCGGGCGCCGCTGTCGTTGAGCAGGTAGGCGATCTCGGCATCCCGCAGCCGGGTGTTCACCGGCGTCGACACCGCGCCCAGCCGGCGCAGAGCGTGGCCGAGCTCGAAGCCCTCGATGCAGTTGTGGTGGAGGTGGGCGCAGCGCTCGCCGGCGGCGAGCCCGAGGCCGGAGAGCGCGGTGGCGGCGCGCCGGACCCGCGCGTTCAGCTCCGCGTAGCTCCGCCGCCGCCCGGCGTCGTCGATCAGCGCGCTCCGCTCCGGCGAGTGCGCCGCGTGCACCGCGAGGATGTCGAGGTTCATCGCCCCAGTGTGAAGGAGACGGAGAACCCCGGGCCTCCCTCCTTTTGGGGGATCCCCGGCGATGGGGACGGCGACCCGGGCGGGCCGGGGTCGCCGGCGAGGCCGGACCACCCCGGGGCGCACGACCAGAGCAGGCCGCCCTCGCGGGTCCACTGCCGGCAGTCCGCCAGCGGCGCCATCTCGCCGAGCGCGCCGGCCTCGGCGCCGGTCTCCGCGGAGGTGCCCTCGAGGACCCAGCCGCCGGCGACTCGCCGCACCCCGTGGGGGGGCCCCGGCCAGCCGTCGCCGCCACCGCCGAGCGCGTGGCTCATCACCGCGTTCCAGATCGGCGCGGCGCCGCTCAGCCCGGTGGTGTTGCGCATCGGCGAGTCGTCGGCGTTGCCGACCCAGGTCGCCAGCGCCAGCCGTGGCGTCCACCCCACGGTGAGGTTGTCGCGGAACTCGGTGGTGGTGCCGGTCTTGGCGGCGACCAGGTGGCCCGGGATGGTGAGCGCCGACCGGCTGCCGAAGGCGGGGGCGCGGTTGGCGTCGTCGGCGAGGATCGCGTTCATCACGAAGGCCACCGCCGGGTCGAGGGCGCGGTGCCCCGGCCCCCGCGCCAGCAGCTCGCCGCCGCGGCGGTCGCCGACCGAGAGCAGCACGTGCTCGGCCCGGTACCACCCCTCGGCGGCGAGCACGGTGGCCGCCTGGGCGAGCTCCTCCAGGGGCACCGGGTAGCCGCCAAGGGTGAGGCTGGCGCCGTAGGCGGAGGCGGGCCGGTCCAGGGTGGTGACCCCCATCGCACGGGCGACGCGCACCACCTCGGGGATGCCGGTGAGCATCTCCGCCTTCACCGCGGGCACGTTGAGCGAGCTCGCCAGCGCCTCCTTGACGGTGACCGTCCCCCGGTACCACGGCTCGTAGTCGTGCACCTGGTAGCGGGCGGTGCCGCCGGCGCCGCCACCCCGGGCAAGGCTGTAGGGGCGGTCGCGGATCGGGGTGACCATGCTCAGCCGCCGCGCCTGGAGGGCGGCCGAGTAGGTGAAGAGCTTGAAGATCGATCCCGGCGACCTCGGCTGCGCGGCCATGTCGAGCTGCTCGGCGGGATGGCCGGGGCCGGCGCTGCCGACGTCGGCGAGCACCTCGCCGCTGCGCGGGTCGACCGCCACCAGGGCACCGTCGCCGGCGTGCTGCGCGGCCATCGAGTCGACCTGCCGGGTGACCGCCGACTGGGAGAACCGCTGCAGCTCGGAGTCGATGGTGGTGGTGATCCGCAGCCCGGCGGTCACGGCGTCGAGGCCGAGCCGCTCGCGCACCTCGCCAACCACCCGCGCGGTGACCGTGGGGAAGAGGTCGACGTCGGCCATGGCGCCGGAGACCAGCGCCGGCATCTCCGCCTGCGCGGCCGCCGCGGCGGTGACGGCGCCGGTGTCGACCATCGCGGCCAGCACCGCACGCTGCCGGGCCCGGGCCGCGTCGGGATGGCGGAAGGGGTCGAGCAGCGCGGGGCTGTTGGGCAGCCCGGCGAGCAGCGCCGCCTGGGCGAGGTCGAGCCGGGCCGCGCCGATCCCGAAGTAGGTGCGCGCCGCCGCCTCGGCCCCGTAGGCGCCGTGCCCGTAGTTGATGTCGTTGAGGTACTCCTCGAGGACCTGCTCGCGGCTCAGGGTGCGGGCGAGGTGACGGGCGATGAAGATCTCCCGCAGCTTGCGGTCGACGGTGCGCGGCGAGGTGCCCACGTAGAGGACCTTGGCGAGCTGCTCGGTGATCGTGCTGGCGCCCTGGACGGGGCCGCCGTTGACCAGGTCGGTCCAGGCCGCGGCCACCAGCCGGGAGCCGTCGACCGCCCCCTCGTGCCAGAAGTTGCGGTCCTCGACGGCCACGGTGGCGCGGCGGAGCTCTGGGGAGATCTGCGCGAGGGCCACCGGCACCCGCCGCTCGCCGGCGGCGTGGAGCACCGCGATGAGCTCGCCGTGGCGGTCGAGGACCACCGAGTCGGCGGGCAGCGTTCGCGAGTCGGGAACGGCACCGAGGCGGTCGTCGAGCAGCGCGAGGGCCGCCTGCCCGCCCCCCCAGAGCAGCACGGTCGCGATCGCGAGGGCGGCGGCGACCAGGGCGGCGAGGTGGATGCGGGAGCGCCGCCGGGCACCGCGGGCGAGGCGGCGGGTGAGCACCACCGGGTGCACCCCGGCGCCGACGCGGCGTCGCGGCGGCAGGGGGCCGGCGGGCGGGGGACGGCGGGTGGTGCCGGACATGAGGTGTGGTGGGGGTCGTGAGAAGGGCGGTGGCGTGAGCCCGGGCCCGACAGCATCCCACGAACCCACCATCGAGGGCGACCCCCGGTCAGGAGAGCCGCCGCGCCGCCTCGACCGGGGACCCCGGAAGCTGGTGCAGCTGCCACCAGTGGCCGCGGCAGTCGTCACATCGGTGCCGGTCCGCGGAGATGCTGTTGTCGTCGGCGAGCGGCAGCTCGAGGTGGGTGTGCTGCGAGCCGCAGTGGGGACAGGGGGAGATCACCCCCACCAGCCGCCGCTGTCCCCTCGCCGCCCGCATGGAGGGAGTCTGCCACGTCGAACAGGGGTTCGTGAAGCCCGGGCGCTCAGCTCCGGGGGACGGTCCCCACGTGCGCGTGCTCGGTCCCGCCCCAGCCGAGCGGGGGCGCGTATCCGGAGCCGGGCTCGTACGACGGCGCGACGAAGCGCTCGACGATGCCCGCCTTCTCCTTCGACCCCGACATCGCGGTGATCAGGGCGAGGCTGAAGCTGTCGGCGTCGGCGATGTGCTTCATGATCTCCTCCCCCTTGCCCGCGGAGCGGATGACGATGTCGCCGTAGCCGAAGAACCGGGCGGTGACCCCCCGGCTCAGGGTGGTGTGCTGGACCTTCTCGATCCCCAGCGACTCCGAGACCCGGTTGAGCACCCCGTAGCTGGTGATCACCCGCTGGTTGGTCAGGGTGTAGGTGTTGCAGTGCCACTCCAGCAGCCGGAAGGCGAGCAGCACCGCGACCACCAGGCCCATCACCAGCCAGGCGGGGAAGCGGAAGACGTGGAGGAGGCCGTAGCCGGCTCCGAACACCAGCACCCAGAAGCCCACGTGGCGGCCGAAGTGGTGCCACGGCTCCTCGGGATCGTTCTGGTAGCGGGTCCAGTGGAGCACCAGCCGGATCAGCACCCCGAGGGCGAGGAGCAGGGTCGCGTCGAGGATCTGGAGCACCCCGAGGCCGACCGCGAGGGCGGCGACGCACACCAGCGCGTAGGGGATGAAGATGGCAATGTGCTGGCGGGCGACGCAGATCGGCCGCTCGCCGTCGACGTAGGGTTCGGGCATGCCGTCTCGTGATCGAGGCTTTCGAGCGTCTCCAGAATACTCCAGGCGCCTGCCCTCGGCGAGTGTCCGGCCGAGCGATACACCGGGCCTCCACGGCTTGTCTCTTCTGTCAGGGACGCCCTCGCGTCCTCCTTCCGCGACCTGACTTATCGGACCCATCTGAGGGTAGGGGTACAAAATGCTCAGTACATATCTCAAGGGCGTTGCGGCAATCTCGACCGCGGGACTCCTGCTCTTCGGCGCCGGCTCGGCGGCGCGTGCCGACCTGGGCGCCCCCGGCGCACCGGGCGTCGACAGCAGCCAGCCCCAGCAGCCGGCTCCCGATCCGGGAGCGTACGCGCCGGTTCCGTCCTCGGTGCAGAACGCACCCGGCACCGACGCGCGCGACAGCGGCACCGGGCCCTCCACGCCCCCGAGGCATGACAGCACCCCGCACTCCCGCACCAGCGACGAGACGGTGGTCACCCCGGCGCCGCCCAGCAGCGCCACCGCCAACGTGATCAACGCGAACATCCTCGACACCTGCGTCAGCTGCACCAGCGCCAGCGCCGGGTCGGGCACCGCGAGCTCGCACGCGACCGCGATCCGCCTGCTCGGGACCGACGTCGCCGCCGGCAAGCTGATCACGGGCGGCGGCAGCAGCACCGACAACGGAGCGCTCATCGCCCTCCCGCTGACCCCGCTGCTGTCCCTCGCCGTCGCCGACTGGGAGGAGCACACCACCGCCGGCGCCACCTCGACCTCCCACTCCCGCGCGGCGCTGATCGACCTGGCCCTGCTCCCGACCGAGAAGACCACCGGCGGCGCCATCACCGTGGCGGTCCTCGAGGCCACCAGTGACGCCAGCTACCAGGGCCTCTCCTCGCAGGGCGCCGGCAGCAACAACGGCGTCGACATCAACGTCGGCCAGGGCGCCCTGGTGATCATCCTCCTGCACTCCGACGCCTCCAGCTCGAACAAGGGCTCGGCGTACGTGCTGGGAATCAACGGCAACCAGATCCTCAGCTCCGACCAGACCGGCGCGGGTGGCATCCCGATCAGCGTGCCCGGCGTCATCGGCCTCATCCTCCTTCAGGTGGGCGCGACCGGCGGCAACGGTAGCTCCGGCGCCGCCGTCGGCACCGTCTCGGACCTGCTCGGCCAGAGCGGTCAGCAGGCGGGCGTGCTGACCGCCTCCGCGGTCGGCCTCACCGGCCTCCAGGCCACCCCGAACGCGGGCACTCCCCCGGCCACCGGCTCCACCGCGGCAGCCTCCGGCGCGGGCGGCCTCTCGGCCCCGAACACCGGCACGGCGATCGGCCTCGGCGGCCTGCTGCTCCTCCTGAGCGGTGCTGGCCTCGCGGGCGCCAGCCTGCGCCGGCGGAACAGCTGACCCAACCCCGACCTACAGGCGGGCCGCCGGGAAACCGGCGGTCCGCTCTTTTTAATGCCGGAAGTGCCGCTCGCCGGTCAGCACCATGGCCATCCCCAGCGCATCGGCGGCGGCGACGACCTCGGGATCGTTCCTGCTGCCGCCGGGCTGGATGACCGCGGTGGCGCCGGCGCGGCCGACCACCTCGAGGCCGTCGGCGAAGGGGAAGAAGGCGTCCGAGGCGGCCACCGAGCCGGCCCCGGCCTCGCCGGCCCGGGCCACCGCCAGCTCGGCGGCCTCGACCCGCGACATCTGTCCCGCGCCCACCCCCACCGCTCTGCCGTCGCGGACCAGCACGATCGCGTTCGACTTGACGTGCCGGCAGACCCGGGCGGCGACGAGCAGGTCGGCCCACTCCGCCTCGGTGGGCTCGCGGCGGGTCGCCACCCGCATCGACGAGCGATCGGTGGCGACGGCGTCGGGGGTCTGGACCAGCAGGCCGCCGTCGATGCTGCGGACGTCGAGCTGGACCGCGGAGGGTGGCCCCTCGACGCTGAGCACGCGCATCCGCTGCCGCCCGGCGAGCAGCTCGGTGACGGCGGGGTCGACCCCGGCGGCGACCACCACCTCGAGGAAGGTCGAGACCAGCTCCCTGGCGACCTCGGGATCGATGGCCCGGTTGAGGGCGACCACACCGCCGAAGGCGCTGCGCGGATCGCAGGCGAGGGCGCGCCGGTAGGCCTCGGTGATGTCGGGGCCGACCGCGAAGCCGCATGGGTTGGTGTGCTTGATGATCGCCGCAGCGGGCTCTGCGAAGTCGGCGACGAGGCGGCGGGCGGCGTCGGCGTCGAGCCAGTTGGTGAACGAGAGGGCGGCGCCCTGGAGGTGGCGGGCCGCGGCGAGCCCGCCGCCGCCCCCGGCGACGGCGTACAGCGCGCCGCGCTGGTGCGGGTTCTCGCCGTAGCGCAGCTCGGCGAGCCGCGGACCGCCGACGCTGAGGTCGGCGGGCATCGCCTCGCCGGCGTCCCCGGCCAGGTACGCGGCCACCGCGGTGTCGTAGGCGGCGACGTGGGCGAAGGCCTGAGCGGCGAGCCGGCGGCGGGTGGCGTCGCCGACGGCGCCGTGGACGCGCAGCTCGTCGAGCACCTCGGGGTAGCGATCGGGCGAGACCACGACCGCCACCGCGGCGGCGTTCTTGGCGGCGCCCCGGATCAGGGTGGGGCCGCCGATGTCGATGTTCTCGATCACCTCGGCGCGCGGCGCCCCCCGCGCCACGGTCTCGCGGAACGGATAGAGCGAGACCGCCACGATGTCGATGGGGCGGAAGCCGTGCGCGGCGAGCTGCTCGGCGTGGCTCTCGAGGTCGCGCCGGGCGAGGATGCCGGCGTGGACGGCGGGATGGAGGGTCTTCACCCGGCCGTCGAGCATCTCGGGCAGGCCGGTGATCTCGCTCACCGCGGTCGCCTCGATGCCGGCGGCGGCAAGGGCGCGGCGGGTTCCGTCGGTGGCGATCAGCTCCACCCCGCACTCGCGCAGGCCGCGGGCAAACTCGACCAGCCCGGTCTTGTCGTGGGGCCCGAGCAGGGCGCGCAGCGTCACCGGCCCATCTGCCCCACCGGGGCGGGCAGGATGCGCACCCGCCGGCCCTCCCGCCGCACCCGTCCCTCGGCCCAGAGCGCCACCGCCTCGGGCAGCAGCCGCCACTCCTGCTCGTGGATGCGGGCCCTGAGGGTCTCGGCATCGTCGTCCCCGAGCACCGGCACCGCCGCCTGGAGGACGATCGGGCCCCCGTCCGGGGAGCCGGGGGCGAGCAGGTGGACGGTGCACCCGCTCACCCTCACCCCCGCGTCGAGCGCGTCCTCGACGGCGTGCATCCCGCCGCCGAAGGCGGGGAGCAGCGAGGGGTGGAGGTTGAGGATGGCGTCCGGGAACGCCTCGAGCAGGCTGCGGTCGAGCACCCGGTCGTAGCCGGCGCAGACCACCAGCCGGACCCCGCGGTGGAGCAGGAGGTCGCGCATCGCCAGGTCGCGGGCGGCGGCGTCGCCGCCGAAGCCCGAGACCGGCATCGCCACCGCCGCGACGCCGTGCTCGCGGGCGATCGCGAGCGCGCCGGCGCTGGGCCGGTTGCAGACCACCAGCTCGATCCGCGCCGGGTACCCGGGACGTTCGGCGGCGGCGAGGAGGGCGCGGAGGTTGGTGCCCGCGCCCGACACCAGCACCGCCGTGGGCACGCGGGGGTCGGCGGCGGCGCTCAGCGCAGCACCACCCTCTCCGGTGCCGCCTGCTCGACGACCCGGCCGATGCGGTGGACCGGCATGCCTGCGGCCTCGACGGCGGCGTCCGCCTGGTCGGCGGGCACCACCACCACCATGCCGATGCCCATGTTGAAGGTGCGCCACATCTCGTCGGGATGCACCCCGCCCACCTCCTGGATGGCGGCGAAGAGCGGCGGCACCGTCCAGGTGGAGCGGTCGAGCTCGACGCCCAGGCCCTGGGGCAGCGCCCGGGGCACGTTCTCCTTGAGGCCGCCGCCGGTGATGTGGGCGAGGGCGCGGACGTCGAGGCCGGCGCGCAGCTCGCGGACCGCGGCGAGGTAGGAGCGGTGGGGCTCGAGGAGCATGTCGGCGAGGGGGCGGTCGGTGCCCGGCAACGGCTGCCCGTAGTCGAGCTCGTTCTCGCTGACGATGTGGCGGACCAGCGAGTAGCCGTTGGTGTGGAGGCCGCTGCTGGGCAGGCCGAGGACGGCGTCGCCGGCCTGGACCCGGGCGCCGTCGACGATGCCGGCGCGGTCGACGATGCCGACGATGAAGCCGGCGAGGTCGTAGTCGCCGAGGGCGTAGAGCCCGTGCATCTCGGCGGTCTCCCCGCCGATCAGCGCGCAGCCGGCCTCGGTGCAGGCCGCGGCGATCCCCTCGACGATCTCGGCGAGCTGCTCGGGGTTGAGCCGCCCGGTGGCGAAGTAGTCGAGGAAGAAGAGCGGGTCGGCGCCGCAGCAGAGGATGTCGTTGACGCAGTGGTTGACGAGATCGCTGCCGATGCCCCGGTGACGGGCGGCGGCGATCGCCACCTTGATCTTGGTGCCGACACCGTCGGCGCTGGCCACCAGCACCGGCTGGGGGTGGCGACCGGTGTCGAGTGCGAAGAGCCCGCTGAAGGAGCCCAGCCCGCCCAGCACCCCGGAGGTGAAGGTCGACGCCACCGACCGCTTGATGAGAGCGACGGCGCGATTCCCCTCGTCGATGTCGACGCCGGCGTCGGCGTAGCGCAGGTCGCCCACGGAAGCCTCGTGCACGGGAAACGGACGGGTGCCGGGCACCCGGCGGCTCGGCCCACCGGCTGCCCGGCACAGAGTGTAGCGACCCGGCCGGTCCGAACCGTTCAGCCGCTCAGGACGCGCTCCATGGGAACCGCCTTGGGGGCTTCCCCGGGCAGCCTGCCGGCCTTGCGCAGCGGCGGCTGGGCCGGGCTGGAGAGCGCCCGCCGCACCAGCAGGGTCGCCCCGGTGGTGGCCGCCGCGGTGCCGGCGTCGCGAACGATCCGCTTCCATAGCGGGCTGTGCTTCTCCTGCTGGGCGGCGAGCTCCCGGGCGATCTCCCGGGCCATCGCCTGGGTCGCCCGCTGGCGCTTCTCACCCAGCTCCTGGGTGGTCTGGGCGAGCAGCCGGTCGGCCCGGACCGCCACCGGCAGGACCACCTGCTGGGCGGGCTTGGGCAGCCTCCTCGCCGGCAGGGCGAGACGCTCGGGCGGCCGTCCGGAGCGGGACCTCAGGACCACCACCGCCGCCACCGCCCCGCCGGTGACGGCCACCGCGCCGGCGGCGTAGGGCACCAGGCGCCGCCAGCCGCCGGTGGTCACCCGCTCGCGGACCGCGGCGACCTTCGCCCGGGCCTGGGCCTTGACGTCGACCTTCTGGCCGAGGGCGACCACGGTCTCGTCCATGCGGCGTCGGGTCTCCTCGATCGCCTCCCTCAGCTCGTCCGGGTCTTCACCCATTCCATGTCCTCCGTGACGCGGGGAGCCCGGTGCGCGCACGCGCAGGCCGTCCCCACCTGCACAGAGGACTATAACATTATCTTGTAGCTGAACGGAGGGTCCCCTAGTAGGGGGTGCCCACCAGCTCGGCCAGCCGGCGCAGATCACGGGCGGCCTGGTGGCGGGGGTCGAGCAGGATCACCGGGCGCCCGGTGGTGGTGGCGCGGTGGAAGAGCTCGATGTCGTGGGTGATCTCGAGGGGGATGCGCTGCCCGAGGAAGCCCTCGACCCGCTCCCGGGAGAGCTGGTGGGAGGCCACCGTCTGGTTGTAGACGAGGAGGAGCCGCTCCTCGGTGACGTCGAGGGAGCGGAGGATCTCGAGCAGTGAGAGGGTGCGACGGAGCGCGGTGACCTCGGGGACCACCACCACCACCACCCGCTGGGCCGAGGTCAGGGTGGTGAGCGCGGGGTCGCCGAAGCCCCGGGGCACGTCGACGACGACGTGGTCGTGGAGCGCCCGCAGCCGGGCGAGGAGGTGGTTGACCCCGCTCTCGTCGATCTGGAGCGCGTCCACCGGGCTGCGCGGCGCGCCGAGGATGCGGAGGCCGGTGGCCTCATGGCGGGCGAAGAAGTCCTCGGGGGCGCAGCTGTCGCCGTCGACCACCAGCGAGCGGATCAGCTGGTCGGTGCCACCCTTGGGAGGGACGTCGAGGAGCATCGGGAGGTCGCCGTACTCGAGGTCGAGGTCGACCGCGACCACCGACTTCTCGGCGTCGGCGGTCAGCGCCAGGGCGAGGTTGGCGGCGATCGTGCTCACCCCGCTGCCCCCCTTGGCGCTGGTCACCGCGGTCACCTGGCCCTGCATCTGGGGAACCTGCTCGCGGCCGTCGGCGATGCGCTTGAGCATCGAGACCAGTCGCACCTCGAGGATGTCGAGGTCGAACGGCTTGGGCAGGATGTCATCGGCGAAGTCGCGGCCCCGGGTGAGCGAGCCGTCGGCCTCGGCGCCGAACAGCACCACCGGGACGTGCTCGGTGGCGGGGTTGCGGCGCACCGTCCGGGCCAGCTCGTGCCCGGTCATGTGGGGCATCATCACGTCGCAGAGGACGACGTCGGGCTCGTGGCGGCGGAGCTGGTGCCAGGCCTCGACGCCGTCACGGGCGGTCTCGACCTGGTGCCCACGGGTCTCGAAATAGCGCTTGAGCTGCTTCCGGAGCGAGGCGTTGTCGTCGGCGATGAGCAGGCGCATGTGCGCCGACGGTAGCACCGGTCAGAGGCCGCCTCACGGCGGGGCAACGGACCGTGAAGGCCCCGTGACCGGCCGGTTTCGCGGCCCTGCCGGCAGCCCGAGCTCCGGGCGTGACCGGACCGGCCCGCGCCCCCACAATGTGCACGACACCCCCGCTCGCACAAGATTCCTCCGCTGATCCGCGTTCTCACTGAGGACCAGGGCTGAGGGATGGGGAGGCGCTCCACTCAAACTGCCCCGAGAGGATGGATGGATGTCTGGACAGGCTTGGCGGGTTGCCGTCATCGCAGGCAAGGGCGGCGTCGGGAAGACCACCACGGTGATCAACCTCGGCGCCGGGCTCGCCGCCCTCGGGCGGCGCGTCCTGCTGGTCGACTGCGACCCGCAGGGCAACCTCACCTCGGGGCTGGGGCTCGACCCCTACGCCCGCCGCCGCACCGTCGCCGACGTGATCATCGGCCGGTCGACGGCCGTTGACGCGATCCTCGAGACCGAGACGCCCCACCTCCACCT
This sequence comes from Candidatus Dormiibacterota bacterium, assembly GCA_036495095.1. Classification (NCBI taxonomy): domain Bacteria; kingdom Bacillati; phylum Candidatus Dormiibacterota; species Candidatus Dormiibacterota bacterium. Next base: position 21,723 of record DASXNK010000023.1, read on the forward strand.
CATCCCGGCGCACCCGGACCTGAGCGCGGTCGAGGCCGACCTGCCCGCCCGGGTGAACGCCGAGCTGCGGCTGCGCAACGCGATGCGCGAGGGGATCGACGCCGCCTACGACGTGGTCCTCTTCGACACCCCGCCGAACTTCGGGTTCCACACCATCTCGGCGCTGGGTGCAGCCCGGTCGGCGCTGGTGCCGCTGCAGATGTCCGCCTTCGCCCTGCGCGGGCTGAAGGAGGTCATCCGGGTCATCGCCGCGGCCCGCCGCCACCTCAACCCCGAGCTCGAGCTGCTCGGCGTGGTGCCGACCTTCGTCAACAACACCCGCTTCAGCCGAGACATGCTCGAGGCGCTGAGCGACGTCTCCCAGGTGCGGGTCTTCCGCTCCGAGATCTCGCTCACCGTGAAGCTCCAGGAGAGCGCGCTCCAGGGCGTGCCCGTGATGGTCTCGGCACCGTCCTCGAACGCCGCCCGCGCCTACGCCGCCCTCGCCGAGGAGCTCGTCGAGGTGGGTGCCCACCGGCTCGCACCGGTGCCCCGCGGTGCGGTGCGCCCGGTCGAGGTGGCTCCGCCGGCCGAGCCGGAGGCCCAGGCCCCGATCGAGGAGGAGGAGGCCGTCGAGGCCATGGTCGCGGCCGGGCCGGTCGTGGAGATGGCGGCCCCCGAGGTGGTGGAGCACGTCGTCGAGCACGATGAGGACGGCGAGCTGGACGACGGCTTCGCCGTGACCCTGGCCGCCGAGGCGTCCCACGGCGCGGTGGCGCTGGCCACCGCCGATTCGGCGGTGCGCCATCTCGAGGGCCACGCCGTGCGCGGCGGGGTGATGCTCGAGCTCGAGCTCGGCCACGGCGCCGTCGCCTACGCCCAGATGCCCCCGGTGGGGCTGCATGCCGTCGACGAGCACGAGCAGGACGAGGACTCGGACCGCGCCGAGGCCGACGCCGAGGACGGCGACGACGCCGGGGCCAGCGCGCTCGAGAGCGCGACCGAGCAGCGCCGGCGCTTCCGCCTCTTCCGCCGGGCCCGGGCGAGCTGAGAGCTCCCCACCCCTACCTCCCGGCGCGCGGACCCAGGAGCAGCGCCTCACAGGTGCGTGCGTAGGCCTCGGCGTCGTGGCGCCCGGGCTCGTACCACTTGTAGATCCAGCTCATCATGCCGAGCAGCGCGAGCGCGGTGAGGTAGGGGTCGGTGGGGGGGAGCAGGCCGGCACTGACCGCCGCCTCGACGGTGCCGACGAGGTGGCGGAGGTAGCGCCGCTCGAAGTCGCGGGCCCGCTCCTGGTCGGCGAGCGAGCCGCGCTCGTCGAAGAACACCGTGAACAGCCCCTGCTCGCGGGCCACCATGCCGGTGTGGAGGCGAAGCATCGCCGCCAGCCGCTCGGCCGGGTCGTCGACGCGCTCGATGTCCTCGGCGATCCGCAGGATCATGCCCATGGTGCGCTCGCAGAGCGCCGACAGCAGCTGCGCCTTGGAGCCGAAGTAGTAGTAGAGGCTGGCGCGGCGCAGGTCGAGGCTGGTGGCGACGTCCTCGAGGGTTCCCGCCTCGTAGCCCTTGGCGCGGAACACCTCGGCGGCGGCAACCATGATCTCCTCACGGCGCTGCAGGTACTCCGGCGACGGCCCCTCGAGGCGGGGGCGTCCCGGGCGCCGCCTGGGGGTGACCTCCGAGGACACGGTCACTCGGGCGAGGGGGTCCATCGCTCGATGGTACCCGCCGCCACCGGCCCGGCGCCATATTTTGTCCGACGTGCGAGTAGAAAGACTCGCGGTGGCCTGCCTCAGCCGTAGAGGGCGTGCACCAGGAGCAGGAACACGATCACGCCCACCAGCCAGACCAGCCCCAGGCCGGCGAGGTCGCGGCGGCGCGAGCGCCGCACCGGCGGGGCGGCCTCGCCCGAGGGGGTGCCGCAGATCGGGCAGCGCCCGTCGGTGAGGTCGGGGACGTAGTCGACCTGGCAGTCGTGGCACACCCGCGCCGCCGCCGGGCGGAGGTACAGCAGGTTCATCAGCGCCGCGTACAGGCGGACCCAGGGAGGCTCACCGCCGCGACGGGCGGGGCGGCGGCCGCCGAGCACACCCATGGTCAGGGCCTCCGTGAGAGCGCCATGGCGGTGAGGTTGCAGAGCAGGATCACCTCGAGCAGCCCGAAGACGCTGAGCAGCAGCGGCCGCCGGTCCTTGACGCCGTCGAGGCTGGCGCCGACCTCGGCGGTGCCCGGCGGCCGCAGCTGGCGGCCGCCGCCGGTGCCGGGGCTCGACGAGCCGCCGAAGCCGGTCAGCCCGCCGCCGCCCGGGACCGAGCCGCCGCCGCCCGCCGGGGCGGTGACGCCGACGCCGGTCACCGGCGACTGCGCCCCGGTGAAGCCGCCGCCGACGGCGGGGAAGCTGTTCGAGAACAGCTGGGCCTCGGAGCGCCCCAGCTTCACGTACAGGGAGGTCCCGGTGAACCCGGCATGGGGGTTGGAGAGCCCGGGCTCGCAGGCGCTGTCGCCGAACGACCTGTAGTAGTCGGGGTCGGGCACGTTCTTCCCGTCCCTGGTGGTGAGCACGTGCCACTCGACGAGGATCCCCTGGGCGTCGCCGACCACCCGGGTTCCCGCCCGCGCCGTCGAGGCGCTGAGCCGGCAGACGTTGAAGCCCTGGGAGCGGAGCGCCTGGTTGAGCGGGTCGTTGGCGCAGACGCTGGCGCCGGCCTTGCAGATCCCGCTGGCGGTGATCGAGTACTGGCAGTCGCCGTTCACGCACACCCCCTGGATGTTGTTGGTGGCGTCCACCTTCGTCCCCGCCGGGGTGCCGTCGCCGCTCGCCCTCACCTGGGTGCCGATCGTGGCGACGGAGATGAGGCCGTTGAGCAGCCGGGTGGCGGTGAGGTTGGAGAGGGTGTCGACCACGGTGCCGCCGTCGTCGGTGAGCACCGAGCTGTGCGACGACGAGCCGCCGGTCTCGGCGACCAGCGAGATCGGGGGCGGCGCCGCCGGGCAGACCTGCCTGTCGGGGCTCAGCACCGACTGCGGCGCCCTCTGGCAGGCGGGCGGCGAGCTCAGCGGCGCCGGGGGCGGGGTCTGGCCCGGCTTGTTGATGACGTCGGAGTAGAGGGCGGTGATCGCCCCGCTGTAGAGGCCGGCGAGCTGGTCGAGCGCGCCCACCGTCTGCACCCCGTTGCTGGCGTCGCCGGTGGCCCCGAGCTTGCTCGCGGTGGCGTGGGCGTGGCCGGCGCCGAGGGTGATGCGGGCGCCGTTGATGTGCTGGTCGAGGTTGCCGTCGGCGCTCTGGGTCACCGCGCTGCTGCAGTTCGCGCACAGCGCCTCGGCCTGGGTGGGATAGGGGATCTGGACGTGGTTGAGGTTCGCCCCCGCCTGCAGCGACGCCGGCGGCTCGAGGAAGGCGGCGTGCGCCTCCGCCTGGGGCTGGTTGTCGGCGGTGACGCTGGTGAGCGGGAAGGCGGTGTTGCCGAGCGGCGAGGGGTCGACCGGTGAACCGGTCTGGAAGAGGTCGGTGTCGACCACCGACGAGCCGGCGACGACCTGGTACACATCCGGCGCCGCGGCGCTGGCGCGGCCGCCGCCGTGGCCGCCGAAGGGGAGGGCGAGGACCACGACCATCACCGCCACCACCGCCGTGATCAGCGCCCATCGCGCACCGCGACGCATCACCACATCCCTCCTGAGCGCTCAGACGCGCTCATTCCCGGGGGGCCTCCCCCCTGCGCCCCCCTGCCTGAGCGCTCAGACGCGCCTGAGCGCTCAGACGCGCTCATGTGCGGGGGGCCTCCCCCCTGCGCCCCCCTGCCTCCCGCCATGGTGAGCATCCGCTCGATCGCCTCCTGCCCGATCTGCTCCGCGGTCATGCCCCGGTGGGCGGCGAGCTCGCCGAGGCGGCGGAGCTGCTCTGGGCTGAGCTCGACGCCGAGCGGCTCGCGGAACGCCGAGCCGATCAGCGCCGGCTTCTCGGCGCCCGCCCCGGCGGCGCCCAGGTAGCTGGCCTGGACCACGGTGACGTCCTGGGCGAGCTGCCGAGCCGGCCCGCTCACCCGCACCTGGCCCTTCTCCATCACGATCGCGTTGTCGGCCGCGGCCAGCGCCGGGCCCACGTACTGCTCGACGAGCAGCACGGCGACCCCGCCGGCGTGGATCCGGGCGAGGATCTCGAAGAGCTGCTCGACGATGGTGGGCGCGAGCCCCAGCGACATCTCGTCGAGGAGCAGGAGCTGGGGCTCGACCATCAGCGCGCGGCCGATGGCGAGCTGCTGCTGCTCGCCGCCGCTGAGCGTGCCGGCGAGCTGCGAGGCCCGCTCGGCGAGGCGCGGGAAGTAGCCGTGGACCCGCTCCAGCGCGGTCTCGAAGGCCGCGCGGGACAGCCCCCGGGTGGGCATCCGCAGGTTCTCGCGGACGGTGAGGTCGGGGAACATGCCGCGCCCCTCGGGCACGTGGGTCATCCCCAGCCGCGCGATCGCCTCCGGCGGCAGGCGGTCGATGCGCCGGCCGCGCAGCCGGACGGTGCCGGCGGCGGGGTGGAGGAGGCCGCTCAGCGCCCGCAGCGTCGACGACTTGCCGGCGCCGTTGGGCCCGAGCAGGGCGAGCACCTCGCCCTCGTGCAGGGTGAGGGAGAGGTCGCGGACGGCCACGATCTCGCCGTACCGGACGGAGAGGTTCTCGACCTCCAGCAGCGGCGCCCCGGGGACCGGCGGCGGGTGATGGAAGCGCTCAGCCAGTCGCGGCCGCACCGGTGCTCTCCCCCAGGTAGGCGGCGATCACCGCCGGGTTGCTGCGCACGTCCTCGGGCTTCCCCTCGGCGATGAGCCGGCCGAAGTCGAGGACGTAGATGTAGTCGCTCACCGCCATCACCAGCCGCATGTCGTGCTCCACGTAGAGCATCGAGAGCCGGAAGCTCTTCCGGATGCGCAGCAGCAGGCGGGCGAACTCGTCGGTCTCGGCGGCGTCCATGCCCGAGGCGGGCTCGTCGAGGAGCAGCAGCTGGGGCTCGAGGCAGAGCGCCCGGGCGAGCTCGCAGAGCCGCTGCTGGCGCAGCGGCAGCACCCTCGCCGGCCGCTCGAGGACGTCGCCGATGCCGACGAACTGGGCGATCACCCGGGCGCGCTCGCGGAACCGGCGGGTCTCCACCCGCCCGAGGCCGAGCATGTGCCCGAGCATCCCCACCGAGCCGCGCGACTGCGCCGCCACGGTGAGGTTCTCCCAGACGGTGAGGTCGCCGAAGAGCTGCACCGTCTGGAAGGTGCGCCCCAGCCCGGCGAGGGCCCGCTGGTGGGGGGCGAGGGCGAGCAGGTCCTGGCCGTCGTAGCTCACCCGCCCGGCGTCGGGCTGGATCAGCCCGCTGAGGCAGTTGAAGCTGGTGCTCTTGCCGGCGCCGTTGGGGCCGATCAGCGAGACCATCTCGCCACGGTGCACGCGCAGGTCGAGGCCGTCGACCGCGGTCACCCCGCGGAAGCGCTTGGTGATGCCCTCGAGCTCGAGCAGTGGCATCAGGCCACCCCCGTGCCCGGCGCGGTCGCGGCCCGGTGGCCGCCGAGCCGGCGGGCCAGGTGGCTGCCGACCAGCGGCAGCTCGGCGAGGCTGCCGACGATGCCGGTGGGATTCATGATCACGGTGAGGATGAGCAGCAGCCCGCTGAGCAGCTGCTGGTAGTTGAAGGCCTGCGCCGGGTCGGCGCCGAGGTGGCCGAGGATCGACTTGATCACCACCGGCCCCCAGATGTAGAAGGTCGCCGCCACCAGCGCCCCCCAGACCGAGCGGATGCCGGCCAGGATGATCAGCGCCAGGAAGGTGATCGACAGGCCGGGGTTGAAATCGGGGCTGCTCACCGAGGGCAGGGTGAGCGCGAAGAGGCCGCCGCCGAGCCCGGCGATGCCCGCGGCCAGCGAGAAGGCGGCGAGCTTCATCCGGGTCAGCGAGATGCCCATCGCGGTGGCCGCGTTCTCGGAGTCGCGCACCGCGAAGAAGGCGCGCCCGCTGGGGCTGCGCTGCAGCGCCGCCACCGCCAGAGCGACGACGACGAACCCGATCAGCAGCGTCCAGAAGAGCGAGTGGGCGGTGGGGTCGCTCAGGTCGATGGGGCCGGCGACCGGGTTGACCGGCTGTCCCGGGGCGCCGCCGCTGAGCGGGAACGACTGCGCGAAGAAGAGCTGGTCGCCGACCAGGGTGAAGGCCAGCGTCACCGCCGCCAGCTGGAGGCCGCGGACCCGCAGCGCGGGGATGCCGATGATCATCCCGATCGGGGCGGTGCAGAGCGCCGCCAGGGGCACCGCGAGGAAGAAGGGCAGGCCCCACCTCGCGGTGAAGATGGCGGTGAAGAAGGCCCCGAACCCGGCGAAGGTGAACTGGCAGAGCGAGATCTGCCCGACGAAGCCGGTGAGCACCACCAGCGACAGGAAGATGCACGCGTCGCCGAAGACCTGCGCCCAGTAGAAGCGGTTGACGTCGCCGAACCAGCCGCCGGTGCCGCCGATGCCGACCAGGAAGAAGAAGAGCGCCACCGCGGCGATGGTGGACCACCGCACGTAGGTCCACCAGCGCGCCCGGAAGGGCTCGACCACCTTCTCGGTGACCACCTGCGCCGACGTCCTGGCCAGGTCGGGGTTGACGATCAGCGCGGCGAGGATGACCACGAAGGCGACGCTGAACTTGAGCCCGGGGAGGCCGCGGAGGCCGGGGATGATGGCGATGAGCTCCTGGCTCATCCCCAGCACCAGCGCGCCGATCGCGGTGCGGGGCAGGCTGCGCAGGCCGCCGAGCAGGGCCGCGGCGAGCGACTCGATCAGGTAGATGGTGAGGGTGCCGCTGTCGAGCGCCCCCAGCCGCGGGGTGATCAGGATGCCCCCGATGGTGGCCATCGCCCCGCCGATCGCCCAGGCGAGCGCGCTCACGTTGTTGACACTCACCCCCATCAGCCGGGTGGCATCGACGTTCTGGGACGCGGCCCGCATCGCCACCCCGAGATAGGTGCGCTTGAAGAACACCGCCAGCCCCACCCCGATCGCCGCCGTGACCAGCACCGTGATCAGGTCCTGGGCGTTGACGCCGAGGCCCCCGACCGAGAACAGCCGCTCGCTGCAGCGCCCGCAGATGTGGCTGATGTTGGTGGAGACGCCGGCGTTGAAGAGGAGCACCGCCGCGTACTGCAGGGTGATCAGCCAGCCGATGGTGATGATCGACTTGTTGAGCGCCGACGCCTGCCGCACCGGCGCCAGGGTGAGCCGGTCGATGGCCACGCCGATCAGCGCCCCCGCCGCCACCGCCACCAGCGCCGCCAGCAGGAAGGGCGAGCCGTGGTCGGTCAGCGTCTTGAGGATGAACACCGCGAAGATCGCGAGCGCGCCCTGCGCGAAGTTGATCACCCCCGAGGTGTTGTAGATGATCACCACGCCGGAGGCGAGCAGCGCGTAGAGGCTGCTGATGATGAGGCCGTCGACGAGCGCGGGGCCGATCAGCGACATGGCGGCGTCAGCCCCGCCTCACCAGGGTCCGAAGGGCGTGACCTGGGCGAACTGCGTCCCGTCCCACCTCATCCAGAGGATCTGCTTGTTCGGGCCGTGGTCCGGGGTCATCGTGATGTCCGGGGTGAAGCCGGTGTGGTAGCTGCGCAGGCCGTTGAGCGCGGCGATCAGGCTGGCCCGGGTGAGCCCCGCGCCGAGCTTGCGCGCCTGCTCGGTGAAGATCTTCGCCGCCATCCACGCCCCCTCCGCGTAGGAGTTGGGGTCGAAGCCGGGGAAGTACTGCCCCTCGGTCTGCAGCCAGTCGTTGACCTCGGGGGTGTTGGCATTGGCGGGGAGGTAGTTGCGGGCAACGTAGACGCTGTGGCCGGGATGGCTGAACCACCCCGCACCCTGCTGGATCACCACCGGGTCGGAGCTCGAGGTGGTGGCCACCATGTTGGGGTACCACCCGTTGCTGTTCATCGCGTTGACCTCGCGCACCGCGCTGTTGGCGTCCAGGATGTTCACGACCGCGTCCGGGGCGGCGTTCTTGGCGGCGACCACGTCGGTGCCGTAGGTGGCCGACGAGATGTTCTCGGCGTTGGAGTAGACGATGGTCTGGCCGTTCCTGGCGGCCTGCTCCTTCATCGCCGCGAAGGAGACCTGGGTGAAGTCGAAGTCGACGTAGAAGACCGCGAGCCGCTTGTAGCCGAGCCGGTTGGCCTCGTTCACCGTGGAGATGCCGAAGCCCGCGGGCGAGCACGCGAACGAGTACTCGACCGGGTTGTTGTACTGCTGGAGGGAGATGCCCTCGGCGCCGACCACGGGCACGCCCTGCTTCGCGAAGTAGGGGGCGGTGGTGGCCGAGGTGATCGGGCTGAAGCCGCCGACGACGGCGAAGACGTTGTCCTGCTGGACCAGCTCGCGGGCGTCGGCGGCGGCCTTCTGCTGGTCGAGGCCGGCGTCGTCGAGGTAGGTGAAGTCGACCTGGCAGCCGTTGATGCCACCGGTCGCGTTCACCTTCTTGAAGTAGGCGGCGGTCGCGTTGGCGACGGTCTGCTCGGTGAGCGGCCCGGTGATGGCGACGATCTGGCCGATCGCGATGTGGCCGTTGACGCAGGCGGGCGAGGTGCCCCCGGGCCCGACCGGGGCCGCCGCCGCGGGCGCGCCGGCGCCGGAGGCTCCGGCCGACCCGGCCGCCGCCGCCGCCCTGCCACCGCCGGTGGATCCCGCCGCCGACGAGCCCGCGGCGGTGCCCGCCGTGCCCGCCGACCCCGCCGCCGCGCCCGAGGCGGCGGCGCCGCCGGTCGAGCCCTGGGCGGCGGCTGCGCCGGTGTCACCGCTGGCCGGGAGGGAGGCGTCGCCGCCCCCGGTGGTGCCGCCGATGCGGGCGACGTTGACCCTCTGGCTGCCCTGGTCCTGGTAGTCACGGATGATGAAGACGCCGAAGGCGCAGATCGCGACCAGGGTCAGGACCAGGGTGAGCACGTACATCCGGTCCCGACCGGCGGCTGCTTGCATCGCTGCCCGACCTCCTCACCCGTCCGGCGTCAGCCCATGCGGGAACGCCGGTTGTGCCCCATTCAAGCGAAGCCAGGGTGACCCTCGCTACCGACGTTGTGCGGTAGGCGCCTCCCCCGTTCGGGTGAGGCGGGTCCGCACATGCCGAGGTCAGCTCTCCAGCGCGAGCTTGTCCATCACCAGCTGCTGGGGCACCTGGAGGGGATACGCGCCGTCGAAGCAGGCGAAGCAGAAGCCCTTTCCGGACTGCTCCCCGACCGCCCGCTTGAGCCCGGCGATGCTGAGGTAGCGCAGGGTGTCGGCGCCGATCACCTCGCAGACCTCGTTCTCGTCCCGGTGGGCGGCGATCAGCTCGCCGCGCGAGGCGATGTCGATGCCCATGAAGCACGGCCACACGATCGGCGGGGAGGCCACCCGCATGTGCACCTCGAGGGCACCGGCGCGGCGCAGCTCCTCGACGATCCGCCGCGAGGTGGTGCCGCGGACGATGGAGTCGTCGACCAGCACCACCCGCTTGCCCTCGAGGACGTGCCGCATCGGGTTGAACTTGAGCCGGATGCCGGCCTCGCGCAGCCGCTGGTTGGGCTGGATGAAGGTGCGGGTGATGTACCGCGACTTGATCACGCCCTCGACGAAGGGGATCTGCGACGCCTCGGCGAAGCCGACCGCGTGGGGGGTGCCGGAGTCGGGCAGGGCCATCACGATGTCGGCCTCGACCGGCGCCTCGCGGGCCAGCTCGCGGCCCATGTTGACCCGGGCCTCGTAGAGCGACCGGCCCTGCATGACGCTGTCGGGGCGGGCGAAGTAGATGAACTCGAACGAGCACATCGCCGGCCCGCGCACCGACTTGGGGATGCGGGCGCTGCGCATCCCGTCGCCGTCGATGGTGAGGATCTCGCCGGGCTCGATCTCGCGGATGAACTCGGCGCCGACGACGTCGAGGGCGCAGGTCTCGCTGGCGACCACGTGGCCCGCGGTGCTCTCGCCATCGGCGCCGGGGAGGCGGCCGAGGCAGAGCGGGCGGATGCCCAGCGGGTCGCGGGCGGCGACCAGGCTGTCGCGGGTGATGAAGAGGAGCGAGTAGGCCCCCTCGAGGCGCGAGAGCGAGCGCCGCAGCACCACCTCGAGGCTGTCGCCGGGGGTGCGGCTGAGCAGCGCCCCGATCACCTCGCTGTCGCTGGTGGTCTGGAAGGCCGCGCCCTGCTCGACGAGGTCGTTGCGCAGCTCCGCGGTGTTGACCAGGTTGCCGTTGTGGCCGAAGGCGATGGGCCCCAGCTGGCCGTGGTCGAAGCGCATCGGCTGGGCGTTGGGCAGCCGGGTGCTGCCGGTGGTGCTGTAGCGGGTGTGCCCCAGGGAGACGTAGCCGGAGAGGTCGAGCAGGTTCTCCTGGTCGAAGACCTGTGCGACCAGACCCATCTCCTTGTGGATGCGGATGCGTTCGCCGTCGGAGACGGCGATGCCCGCGGACTCCTGGCCCCGGTGCTGGAGCGCGTACAGCCCGAAGTAGGTGAGGTTGGCGACATCCTCCCCGGGGCCGTAGACCCCGAAGACGCCGCACTCCTCGTGGAGGCGGTCGAGGGGCTCGTCACCGAGGTCGATCACAGCAGCGCCTCCTCGTGGGCGGCGCCCGCCTCGCCGAGGGGCACGTCGAGAACCGGTTCGATGCGGATCCGGCCCCCTCCGACCTCCCCCAGCCGCCGCAGCGGGACCCGATGTCGATCCATGAGTGCGCGGACTTGCACCGCGACCTCCGTGGAGTGACTGACGAGGAACCGCGACTGGCCCTCGCCGAAGAGTATAGCCGCGCCTCCGGAGCCCAAACCCGCGCCGCCGGCGGCCTCCTCGAGGGTGCATCGGGCCCCCAGACCTCCGGCCAGGCAGCACTCCGCGAGGGCGATGGCGAGGCCGCCGTCGCCGCAGTCGTGGGCGGAGGCGAGCAGTCCCGCGGCGGCGGCCTCGAGGACGGCTGCCTGCACCCGGCGCTCGAGGTCGAGGTCGAGCTCGGGAGGAGGCCCGGCCAGCTCGCCGGTGGCCAGCCGCTGGTACTCGCTGCCGCCCAGGGTCGCGGCCAGCGGCCCGACCAGGCTGATCTCGTCGCCCTCGGCGGCGAACCCCGGGGTGAGGCGCCCGGTGACGTCGGCGAGGCGGCCGATCATCCCGATCACCGGAGTGGGGTCGATCGACACCCCGCTGGTGTCGTTGTAGAGGGAGACGTTGCCGCTGACCACCGGCACCCCGAGTGCCTCGCAGGCCTCGGCGATGCCCTGGACGGCCTCGGCAAGCTGCCAGAAGATCTCCGGCTTCTCGGGGTTGCCGAAGTTCAGGCAGTTGGTCACCGCCAGCGGCTCGGCGCCGGTGGCCACCAGGTTGCGCGCCGCCTCGCACACCGCGATGGCGGCGCCGCGACGGGGGTCGAGGACGCCGTGGCGGGCGTTGCCGTCGGTGGTCAGGGCCAGGCCCAGGGAGGTGCCCCGGATCCGCAGCACCGCCGCGTCGCCCCCCGGCGCCACCACGGTGTCGTCGCCGACCTGGTGGTCGTAGCGGCGGAAGATCGGCCGCCGGCTGCCCAGGTTGGGGCTGCCGAGCAGCCGCAGCAGCGCCTCGCCGTGGGACCAGGGCGGCCCCCCGGGGAGGGGGTCGCGGGCGATCAGGGCGTCGACGCCGGCGGGGCGGCGGGCCTCCGGGTGCCGCAGCGGCACCTCGTCGACGATCATCCGCAGGGGCAGGTCGGCGACGGTCTCGCCGCCGTCCCGGATCCGCATCCGGCCGTCGTCGGTGATCGTCCCGATGACGTCGCTGCGCAGCTCCCAGCGGGCGAAGGCGGCGCGCACCGCCTCCTCCTCACCGCGGTGGACGACGATGAGCATCCGCTCCTGGGACTCGCTGAGCATCACCTCGTAGGCGGTCATCCCCCGCTCGCGCCGGGCCACCCGGGCGACGTCGAGGTCGATGCCGCAGCCGCCCCTCCAGGCGAGCTCGGCGGCGCTGCTGGTGAGGCCGGCGGCGCCGAGGTCCTGCACCGCCACCACCCGGGGGTCGCCGACCAGCTCGAGGCAGGCCTCCATCAGGCACTTCTCGAGGAACGGGTTGCCCACCTGGACCGCGGGGCGGCGCTGCTCGCTGCTCTCGTCGAGCTGGACGGAGGCGAAGGTGGCGCCATGGATGCCGTCGCGGTCGGTGTCGGCGCCGACCAGCAGCACCGGGTTGCCCGGCCCGGCGGCGGCGGCGCGCACCAGCCGGTCGTGCTCGACGACGCCGACGCACATCGCATTGACCAGGCAGTTGTGCCGGTAGGACTCGTCGAAGTACACCTCGCCGCCCACCGTGGGCACGCCCATGCAGTTGCCGTATCCGCCGATCCCCGCCACAACCCCCTCGAGGAGGTGGCGCTGGTGGGGCTCGTCGAGGGGGCCGAAGCGCAGCGAGTCGAGCAGCGCCACCGGCCGCGCGCCCATGGTGAAGATGTCCCGGAGGATGCCGCCGACCCCGGTGGCCGCGCCCTGGTAGGGCTCGATCGCGCTGGGGTGGTTGTGGGACTCGATCTTGAAGACGATGGCGAGCCCCTCGCCGATGTCGACGGCGCCGGCGTTCTCGCCGGGCCCCTGGAGCACGTTGGGACCGGTGGTCGGCAGCCGGGAGAGCAGCGGGCGGCTGGTCTTGTAGCCGCAGTGCTCGCTCCAGAGGGCGCCGATGATGCCGAGCTCGAGCGGGTTGGGGACGCGGCCGAGGGCGGTGACCGCGAGCCGGTACTCCGCCTCGGTGAGCGCCACCTCGGCGAGCAGCGCGGCGGGCGGGACCTCCACGCCGGTGCCGGTCACCCCGCGAACGCCCCCTCGCGGGCCAGCGAGGCGGCCACCGAGCGGATCAGCGCCATCCCGTCGGCGCCGCCGATCAGCTCCTCGCAGGCGCGCTCGGGATGGGGCATCATCCCGAGCACGTTGCGCCCGGGATTGAGGATGCCGGCGATGTCGCGCATCGAGCCGTTGGGCGACGCCTCGCCCACCGGGCCGCCGTCGCGGCGCACGTAGCGGAGCGCGACCCGGTCGTCCTCCTCGAGGCGGATCAGGGTCTCGGGGTCGGCGACGTAGCGGCCCTCGCCGTGGGAGACGGGGATCCGGAGGACGTCGCCGCGGCGGCAGCCGGCGGTGAAGGGCGACGCCTCGGTCTCGACCCGCAGCCAGGAGGGCTCGCAGCGGAACTCGAGCGAGGCGTTGCGCAGCAGGGCGCCGGGGAGCAGGTGGGCCTCGCAGAGGATCTGGAAGCCGTTGCAGATCCCCCACACCAGCCCGCCGCCGGCGGCGAGGTCGGCGACCGCGTCCATCAGCGGCGAGAACCGGGCGATGGCGCCGCAGCGCAGGTGGTCGCCGTAGGAGAAGCCGCCGGGGAGGATGACGCAGTCGGCGCCGCGGAGATCGGCCTCCTGATGCCAGAGCATCACCGCCTCGTGGCCGTCGAGGGAGACCGCGTGGGCGCAGTCGCGCTCCGACCAGGTCCCCGGGAAGACGGCGATGCCGAAGCGCATGCTCAGGGCGCGGTCTCCAGGGGGGCGGCGGGGGGGAGGCCCCCCGCAGGTGGGCGCGGCAGCGCCCGGTCGAGCGCGCCCAGCGACTCGATCCGCCAGTCCTCGATCACCATGTTGCAGAGCAGCCGCTCCGACATCCCGGAGACGGCGGCGCGCGCAGCCTCCTCGTCGTCGGCCTCGACCAGCAGCTCGATGAACTTGCCCACCCGCGCCGAGACGACGCCGTCGAAGCCGAGCCGGCGCAGCCCGGCGCGCACGCTCAGCCCCTGGGGGTCGTTGATCACCGGACGGAGGGTGACCACCACCTCGGCCGCGAAGGTGCTCACAGCTCCAGCCCGCAGATCCGCCGCGCCGCCTCGAGGTACTTCTCGCGGGTGACCCGCACCACCTCGGCGGGCAGCCCCGGGCCGGGGGGGCGCTTGTCCCAGTCCAGGGTCTCGAGGTGGTCGCGCACGAACTGCTTGTCGAAGGCGGGCTGGGGCTCGCCCTCGCGCCAGGTCGCGGCCTCCCAGAAGCGCGAGGAGTCCGGGGTGAAGAGCTCATCGATGAGGGTCAGCTCGCCGTCGACGAAGCCGAACTCGAACTTGGTGTCGGCGAGCAGCATCCCCGCCCGCGCGCACACCTCCGTGGCCCGGTCGAAGAGCGCAAGCGAGACCCGCTCCAGCCGCTCCGCCAGCTCGGGGCCGACGGCCTCGGCGAGCTGGGCCCGGGAGATGTTCTCGTCGTGCCCCTCGTCGTTCTTCGCCGCGGGGGTGAAGCGGGGCCGGGGCAGCCGCGCCGACTCGCCGAGCCCGGGCGGGAGCGGCTCGCCGGCGAGGGTGCCCTCGGTGCGGTACTCCTTCCATCCGGAGCCGGCGAGGTAGCCGCGCACCACGCACTCGATGTCGATGCGCTCGGCCCGGACGGTGCGCATCGAGCGCTCCCGCCAGCTGTCCCAGGGAACCTCGGCGGGCAGCGACGCGGGATCGTCGTCGCGGAGGTGGTTGGGGACGATGTCGCCGGTCTGCGCGAACCACCAGCGCGACATCTGGGTGAGCACCCGTCCCTTGTCGGGGATGGCGGTGGGCAGCACCACGTCGAAGGCGCTGAGCCGGTCGGTGGCGACCATCAGCAGGGTGCCGTCGCCGAGGTCGAAGGTGTCGCGCACCTTGCCCCGGCGGAAGACGGCGAGCCCCTCGCCGGTCGCGGTGGAGAGCACGTCGCCACGGGTCACAGCCTTCCCCCCCCAATGCCCGCCTCGACCGCCAGCTCCGGCCGGGTGGCCGCGGTGGTGTCGCCGGGTGCCTCGACCGGCAGCCCGAGCCGCCGGTAGGTGTCGTCGATGTACCGCGTGTACGCGGCGGAGTCGAACACGTCGTCGAGCCGCGCGTCGTCGAGCACGGCACCCACCTCCTCGGATCCGCGCACCAGGTCGCGGAAGGGCGCCTCGCCCTCGCGGGCGCGCAGCGCCAGCGCCTGGACGGCGCGGTAGGCGCGCTCCCGGGGCCAGCCGGCGCCGTCGATCAGCGCGGTCATCAGCCGCTGGGTGAAGACCAGCCCGCCGCCCCAGTCCATGTTCTCGGCCATCCGCCGGGCGTCGACCCGCAGGCCGGCGACCACCCGGGTGGCGAGCTGGAGCATGTAGTCCAGCACCGCGAAGGCGTCGGGGAGCACCACCCGCTCGGCGGCCGAGTGGGAGATGTCGCGCTCGTGCCAGAGGGCCACGTCCTCGAGGGCGACGAGGGCGTGGCCGCGGAGCAGCCGGGCCATCCCGCAGAGGCGTTCGCTGAGCACCGGGTTGCGCTTGTGGGGCATCGCCGACGAGCCCTTCTGACGCTGGGCGAACGGCTCCTCGGCCTCGCCGACCTCGGTCTGCTGGAGCAGCCGGACGGCGGTGGCGAGTCGCTCGATCACCGCTCCGAGGATGGCCATCGCCGACACCAGGGCGGCATGGCGGTCGCGGGCCACCACCTGGGTGCAGGCGGCGGCGACGCCGAGGCCGAGGCGGCGGCAGACGTGCTCCTCGACCTCCGGGGTGACCGAGTTGTGGGTGCCCACCGCGCCGCTGATGTTCCCCACCGCCACCTCCGCGGCGGCGGCCTGGAGGCGGAGGCGGCCGCGGCGCACCTCGTCCCAGTGGTTGGCGAGCTTGACCCCGAGGCTCAGCGGCTCGGCGTGGACGCCGTGGGTGCGCCCCGGCATCAGGGTGAGACGGTGGGCGACGGCGAGGGCGGCGAGCGCCTCCTCGAGCCTGGCGGCGTCCTCGTCGACCACCGCGGCGGCGTCGCGGAGCTGGGTGGCCAGGGCGGTGTCGACCACGTCCGAGCTGGTCAGCCCGAGGTGGAGGAAGCGGCCGGCGTCGCCGGTGGTCTCCTGCACGGCGCTGACGAAGGCGGCGAGGTCGTGGCCCTGCTCGGCCTCGAGCTCGGCGACCCGGGCGAGGTCGACGCGGGCGGTGGCCCGGAGCGCGCCGGCGGTGCCGGCCGGGATCCGCCCCGCCTGCTCCCACCCCTCGGCGGCGAGCAGCTCCACCTCCAGCCACCGCCGCAGCCGGGACTCCTCGCCGAAGATCTCGGCGATACGTGGCGGGGTGTAGCGGGGGATCACGTGACCCGATTGTACCGGGGGGCGCCCCGAGGCCCGGGCGGGGTCGGGGCCGGGGCTCGACCGCCGGCTCCGTCCGACCGGTCAGGTGGGGGTGGCGGCGGCGCGCGGCCCATATACTGTCGGCGGTCCTTCTCAGCCCCGGCGGACCCCCGCCGGAGGCGCCGTCCCGCCCACCGAGATGACGTGCTCGCCGTAACCCCGGAGCCACGCCTCCCGTTGTTCATGTACGTACGCACGGCCGCAGTCCGATGACACTGCCGAGAGCGTATGAGGACGGTCTCGTCGAGCGCGCCAAGGAGGACCCGGCGGCCTTCGGTGAGCTGTACGACCACTATTTCGGGCAGATATACCGCTTTGTCTACAGCCGAATCCGCAACCAGGAGGCCGCCGAGGACATCACCGCCGAGGTGTTCTTCAAGGCCCTCCGCGCCATCGGCCGGTACAAGCCCAGCGGCCACCCCTTCAGCGCCTGGCTCTACCAGATCTCAGTGAACGCAATCGCAGACCACTACCGCGCCAAGCGACCCGAGTCCGACCTGGACTCGGTGATCGGTGTCGCCTCCACCGAGCGATCGGTCGAGGAGGCGATCTCCGAGCGGGACGAGGCCGCCCGGGTGTGGGCCGCGATCGACTCGCTGCCCACCCACCAGCGCACCGCGCTCACCCTCAAGCTCGGTGAGGACCTCAAGCTCGCCCAGATCGGCGACATCATGGGCAAGAGCGAGGGTGCGGTGAAGCTGCTCATCCACCGGGGCATGATCGGGGTGCGCCACCGCCTCGGCGTCGTCCCTCAGGCGGAGCGGGTCTGATGGACCTCAGGCGCTGGAACGACGGCCCCGACGCCGAGCTCGAGGAGCTGGCCGGCGGCGATCTCGAGATGCTCGAGCTGAGCAGGCGCCTGCGCGCCGCCCGGCCCGAGCCGCGGGTCGACCCCGACTTCCAGCGGCGGCTCCGCGCCCAGCTGATGACCGCGGCCGAGACCCAGCTGCGACCCCGCGGCCTGGCCCGGCTGCTCCGCCCCCGGTCGAGCCTGTTCGCCTACGGTGCGGCGGGGATGGGCGGGGCGATGATCGCGGCCGCCGCGCTCGCCTACTACGCCCCCCACAGCGACCACCTCACCGTGGACGTGAGGTCGGCGATCAACGGGCAGTACTCGATCAACCCCGACAACGTCATCACCATCTCGTTCAACCACGACATGGACCGCGGGGCGGTGGAGCGGGGGCTGAAGATCCAGCCCGCGGTCGACTACTACCCGCCGACCTGGCACCACAACGAGCTGATCATCACCCCCAAGCACAAGCTGCAGCCCAACTCGGGGTACGTGGTCACGATCCCCAAGGGCGCGGCCCGGGACGTCAAGGGCGACATCGCCACCGCCGACATCCACATCACCTTCGGCACCAGCCCGGTGATCCCGACCAACCCCACCGGCAAGCCCGCGGGGCCGGTCGCGCTCGCCGCGCACGAGGCCGGCGCGGTCGCCGACGGCAGCCTCCTCGGCTTCAGCGGCGACGGCTCGCTGCTCGCCACCGCCGGCCTGGTGCCCGCCGCCGCCGCCGCCGCCGCCGCCGCCGTGGCCGCGACCCCGGCGCCCGCGCCCGCGCTGGTCCGCTACGGCGGCGACGGCCCGGTGCGCCTCGGCGACCCCGTCACCGCGGTGGCGCTCAGCCCGGCGGGCCACTCCCTGGCGACGCTCACCCCGTCGGGCGACGGGGTGCACGCGGTGGTCACGGTGTCGGACACCGACGGCAGCCACCGCTCGGTCCTCAGCAGCGTCGCCGACGCCGGCTCGCCGCTGGCCTGGGGTGGCGACGTCACCCACCCGGTGGTCCTCTTCGTCAGCGGGGGTCAGCTGACCCAGGTCGACCTGGAGCACCACCAGCGCCCGATCGCCGGCGTCCGCCTCGACCCCAGCCAGCCGGCGCTGCTCGCGCCCGACGGCCACCACCTGTACGTCGGGCCCGTGACCGGGTCCGCCACCGGGGCCCCCCCGCAGGGTTCGACCTCGCCGCCGGTGGCACCCAACCCGCTGTTCCCCGGCATCGGCATCCCCGGCGGTGCTCTGCCCCCGCCGGCGCCCGCCGGCGCCGCCGACACCCAGGCCATCCCCTACGCCACCTCCGGTCCGGGACACGTCGTCGACCTCGACGCCACCACCACCGCCGCGCCGCTGCAGCTCATCGGCCTCGCCGCCGCCGACCTGCCCGCCTTCAGCGCCGACGGCCTGCGGGTGGCCTGGATCATCGACCGCTCCGGCGCCCAGCCGGCGATCACCGTGCAGCCGCTCGACGGCAGCCCGGCGATCCACGTATCCCTGCCCCCGCCGGCCGCCGGCGACAGCCTGGTTGGTCCCGCGCTCGATCGCACCGGCGCGCGGCTCGCCTACGCGGTCCGGCACGGCGACGGCAGCGGCGACCTGCGGCTGGTCCGGGTGAGCGACGGCGGCCTGCTGGCCACCGCGACGGCCAGCCAGCCCTCCGGACTGACGTTCTCCCCCAACGGCACCGCGCTGGCGTACCTCCAGCACAGCGGGTCACAGGTCCTCGCCGAGGTCGCCAGCCTCGCCAGCGTCCCCGGCGCGCCGAGTGCGGGCACCGCGGTGCCGCTCAAGGCGGCGACGGCGATCGACGGCCTGGTGAAGGCCGAGGTGGCCGGCGACCGGCCCGCGCTCGACGGGCTGGTGGCGCCGGCGGTCGAGACCGACCTGCTCGGCCAGCTGCCCGGCGGGCTCAGCCGCGGCTACGTCATCTCCGCGACGCCGGTCTCCGGATCCGACTCGGTGACCGCCCAGATCCGGCTGCTCCGCGATCCCACCAACGACCATCCCACCGCCGCCTTCACCGATCAGAACGTGGTCCTGCGCCCCGCCGGTGCGGCCTACGTGGTGAGCCAGTCCGACATCACCCGGCCGCTCCACGACGAGCCCAGCGGCCCCCAGGTGGTGCACGTCGACACCAGCCGGATCCTTCGCCTCACCACCGTGCACATCACCTTCGACAGCGACCTCGACCCCAGCTCGGTGACCCAGTCGGTGATCAGCCTGGGCGGCGCCGCCTCCGCCGTCGCGCTGCAGACGGTCACGTACGACGCCGCCTCGCGGACCGTGAACGTCACCTTCCTCCGCCTCCGCCAGCCGCTGGACCTGACCGTCGGCATCGGCCTGCGCGACGTCAACGGCCAGGGTCTGGCGCAGGCGTTCACCACCTCGATCTCCCCGGCGCAGTAGGGGCAGGCAGGGAGGGTCGCTCGCACGACCCCCCCGCGAGCCCGGGCTCTCAGCCCTCGTCGATGGTGGTGGTGCGCCGCCGGCCGCTGACGCCCGAGCCGCCCCACGACGACCAGAACACCATCGAGAGCACGACGGCGATCACGCCGACGATGAGCAGGATGTACCCCACGGAGTGGAGGTCGACCGTCCCCGCCGTGTTCACGTTGCCGACTGCGAAGGCCAGGATCGCCCCGATGGCGACCAGAACGATGCCGACTCCGAGACCCATGAACGTACCTCCAGGTGTGAATCAGGATTCGAGATCTGCGGGCCGCCGACGGCCCCGTCCCCCTCACCGATGCCCTTTCTCGGGCATCGGTATCTTATAAGGGTATACACATACTGTCAAGTAAGGTGGTATTCCGTTACGAGGCACGCCGCCTCGACGGCGATCCGCAGGGTGCCGTCGGCCGCGGTCCAGCGGGCCAGCGCGGCCTCGAGGACGCTGCGGCGGGACGGGTCCAGCCGGGCATGGCTGCCACGCTCGGTCACCAGGGCGGTCCAGAGCTGGTCGACTCCGTCGAAGCGCACCACGTCGCGGAGCCGCTCGGCGCGGAGGGGGCCGGCCCGGGCCAGGGCGTCGACCTCGGCCGCCGTGAGCGTCCCCGCCGGTGCCGCGCCGCCCAGCACCTCGACGACGGCGGTCTCGTGGGGTGATCCCTCGGCGACCTGGACCAGCACCACCACCCGTCCGCGGCGCGGCTCGACGGCCTCGACCAGCTCGGCGAGACGCCCGGCCGGATCGACGCAGAGCTGGAGGCTGAGCAGCGATGCCGCGGCGTCGGCGGAGGGGCCGGGGACGAGCCGGCGACTCGTCTCCGGATGTGGGATGACCGTCCCGCCGGGGTCCACCGCTCGGGCCAGGCGCCGGCGGAGCAGCCCCCCGTCGGCGGAGGCGTCGACGATGCACTCGCCCGGCCGCGGTCGCAGCACCTCGACGAGCCGCTCCGCCCAGGGACGGAGCACGGTGACCGCGCCGACCGGGCCCCAGCCCACCGGCTACATGGTGACCGCGATCGCCGCGCCGATGGCCGCGATCCGGGCCCCATCGCGGAGCGCGGCGTCGAGGGTGCGCTTGCGCTCCACCCACTCGGCGGTGCGGTCGAGGAGGTGGGGGTGCTCGGGGATGAAGTGGGTGGAGAGCCTGCCGGCGACGAAGTCGGGCTCGTCGAGGAGGGCGAGGTGGAAGGGGATGTTGGTGGTGATGCCCCCGATCACGTACTCGCGCAGCGCCCGGCGCATCCGGGCGACCGCCGCGCCGCGGGTCGGCCCCCAGACGATCAGCTTGGCGATCATCGGGTCGTAGTGGGGGGAGACGGTGGAGGCGACCACCAGGGAGCTGTCCACCCGCACCCCGGGGCCGCTGGGTTCGCGGTAGACGGTGACCCGGCCGGGGGTGGGCATGAAGTCCCGGAGCGGATCCTCCGCGTTCACCCGGCACTCGATCGACCAGCCCCGGGGCGCCACGTCCTCCTGGCGGAGCTCCAGCCGCTCGCCGGCGGCGATGCGCAGCTGCTCGACCACCAGGTCGACACCCTGGACCTCCTCGGTCACCGGGTGCTCGACCTGCAGGCGGGTGTTCATCTCGAGGAAGAAGAACTCGCCCCGGCTGTAGATGAACTCCACGGTGCCGGCGTTCACGTAGCCGACGGCGCGGGCGGCGGTGACCGCGGCCTCGCCCATCCGGGCGCGCTGCTCGGGGTCGATGACCGGCGAGGGCGACTCCTCGAGCACCTTCTGGTGGCGGCGCTGGATGCTGCACTCCCGCTCGCCGAGGTGGACGGTGTTCCCGTGGGCGTCGGCGAGGACCTGGATCTCGATGTGACGCGGCTCCTCGACGTAGCGCTCGAGGAAGACGGTGGCGTCGCCGAAGGCGCGCTCGGCGGTGCTCCTCGCCGCCTCCAGCCCGGCGCGCAGCTCGGGCTCGTCACGGGCCACGCGCATGCCGATGCCACCGCCGCCGGCGCTCGCCTTGATCAGCACCGGGTAGCCGACCCGGCCGGCCGCCGCGAGCGCCTCCTCGACGTCCCCCAGCGCCCCCGAGCCGGGCACCACCGGCACCCCGGCGGCCTCCATGCGCTCGCGGGCGGGCACCTTCTCGCCCATCGCCGCCATCGCCTCGGGCGGCGGCCCCACGAAGGCGATGCCGGCCGCGGCGCAGGCCCGCGCGAAGGCCTGGTTCTCGCTGA
Organism: Candidatus Dormiibacterota bacterium; assembly: GCA_036495095.1. NCBI lineage: Bacteria > Bacillati > Candidatus Dormiibacterota > Candidatus Dormiibacterota bacterium. The sequence continues at coordinate 43,233 of DASXNK010000023.1, forward strand.
GGAAGCCGTAGCCGGGGTGGATCGCCTGGGCGCCGGTGCGCTGCGCCGCCTCGATGATCCGGTCGATGCGCAGGTACGACTGCGACGGCGCGGCCGGGCCGATCTCGACCGCCTCGTCGGCGAGCCGCGCGAACGCGGCGCCGGCGTCGGCCTCGCTGTGCACCGCGACGCTGCGCACCCCGAGGTCGCGGCAGGCGCGGATCACCCGCAGCGCGATCTCGCCGCGGTTGGCGACGAGGACGGTGTCGAACATCACTCGACGTGGACGATGGGATCCTGGGGCGAGACCACCGTGCCCTCGGTGACGTAGACCTCGCGGACCACGCCGGCACGGGTGGCGGTGACGTCGTTCTGCATCTTCATCGCCTCGAGCACGGCGACCACGTCACCGAGGGCCACGGTGTCGCCGACGGCGACGGGGACGCGCAGGATCAGGCCCTGCATCGGCGCCAGCACCGTCCCCTCACGGATCACGGGGCGGCCGGCGCCCGCGGCGACGCCGTCGACGGCCGCGCCCCCGCCGCCGCCGCCGAAGGTGCCCGCCGGGGCGGTGACCCTCACCGTGTACTGCTCGCCGTCGACCTCGACGGTGAGCTGCCGGACCTCGTCGGGCGGCGCCGGCGGGGGCGCGGGCGCGGCCACCGACGAGGCCTCCTCGGCGGGGTTCGCCGCGCCCGGACCGGCGTTCTCGGGCTCGGGCTCGGGCTCGTCGCCGAGCAGCTCGGCCACCGCCTCGCCGCGGAGCAGCGCCGCGGTCTCCGCGGGGAAGAGGGCGTAGGCGACCAGGTCGCCGTCGTCGCGGATGGGGATCCCGTCGCGCTCGGTCTCGTGGCGCAGCAGCGGCAGCTGGGGCTCGAGCAGGTCGGCCGGCCGGCAGGTGATCGGCTCCTCGCGGCCGTTCACCACCCGCCGCACCCCGGGATCGACCGGGCCCGGAGGCTCGCCGTAGAGGCCGAGGCAGTAGTCCTTGACCTCCTGGCTGATGGTGGCGTAGCGCTCGCCGTCGCAGACGTTGTAGACCGCCTGGGTGGCGACGATCTGGGCGATCGGGGTGATCAGCGGTGGGTGACCGAGCTCGGCGCGCACCCGGGGGATCTCCAGCTGCACCTCGGCGAGCCGCCCCATCGCGTCGCGGTCGCGCAGCTCGGCATGGAGGTGGTCGACCGCCGCCGGGGGCAGCTGGGTGCGCAGCACCGAGGTGTCCAGCCGCCACGCGGCGGGGTCGGCGAGGGCCCGGTAGAGGCCCATCGACTCCTCGAGCATCCCGGTGGCGGCGGCGACGGTGTCGAGGTCGCAGGCGGTCTCCTGGGCGGTGCCGACGAGCGCGTGGATCACTCCCTCGGTGGCCGGCAGCGAGGAACCGTCGGCGAGCGGCGAGAGGGCGACATCGAGCGAGGAGGCCCCCGCCTCGGCGGCGGCGAGGTAGGTGAGCCCCGCCTGGCCGGTGAGCGCCGCGGAGTGCACGTTGACGGGGAGGCCGGTCTCCGCGATCAGCCCCCGCACCAATGCGGTCGCGGTGCCCGCGCCGAGCAGGCCGGCGGGATCGTAGATGCAGAGGGCGTCGTAGCCGAGGTCGCGGAGCCGCGCCCCCAGGGCGATGAAGCGGTCGACGTCGTGGACCGGCGACTCGGTGTACACGAGCGCCCCCTCGGCATGCCTGCGGGCGGCGTGCACCGCGGTGACGATGCGCTCGAGGTTGCGGACGTCGTTGAGCGAGTCGTAGCAGCGGAAGATGTCGATGCCGGCCTCGGCGCTCACCCGGACGAAGGCGTCGACGACGTCGTCGGCCATCTGGCGATGGCCCACCAGCGCCTGGCCGCGCACCAGCGCGAGCAGCGGCGTCGACGGGGCGGCCTCCTTCAGGGCGCGCAGACGCTCGAACGGGTCCTCGCCCAGGAAGCGGATGCAGGCCTCGAACGTGGCGCCGCCGAAGACGTCCAGGCTGGCGAAGCCGCACCGATCGAGGAGCGCGGCAACAGGGATGATGTGACGCAGGCGAAGACGGCTGAGCAGAAGGCTCTGCTGACCATGACGGAGCGCCGTCTCCACCAGTTCGAGACTGGCCATGAGCGGCGTCATTGTAGAGAGGCGGCCGGTGCAGACGCCCTGAGCCGCCTCCCCCGAATCGTCAGCCTCCTGAAAGGTTCGAGCGATACGGTGCGAAGCGGCGGATCACCCCAGGAGACCCCCCTCTGAGCACTCTCGACCTCCCCACCACGCCCCCGGGCTCGCGGCTGCGCCCAGCGCGCGAGTGGCGCACCCACCGGCGCGAGGTGCTCGCGCTGCTCGGCGTCAACGCGGTGCTGATCGTGGGCATGTGGATCCGGCACGGCGGCCTGAGCACGCTGACCAGCGCCTCGGCGGATCTCACCGCGGCGGGGGAGCTCACCGCGCTGCTGGGCACCTACGCCGCGCTCGTCCAGCTCCTGCTGATGTCGCGCAGCCCGGTGGTCGAGCAGCTGGCGGGCCCTGACCGGGTCGCCCACTGGCACCGGTGGCTGGGCTTCTCCTGCACCCTGCTGATCTGCGGCCACGTGGTGCTGACCACGGTCGGCTACGCCCTCGGCGACGGCAGCAGCGTCGCCGCCGAGGCCTGGACCCTGCTCACCACCTACCCCTGGATGCTGATGGCGGCGGCCGGGACCGTCTGCCTGCTCATGGTCGCGGTCACCTCGGTCCGGATCGCCCGCCGGCGGCTGCGCTACGAGACCTGGCACTTCGTCCATCTCTACGCCTACCTCGCCATCGCCCTCAGCCTCGGCCACGAGCTGGCGGTGGGAAACGACCTCTCCACCGACCCGGTGGCCCGCGTCTACTGGATCGGGCTGTACCTCGTGGTGGCCGGCTGCGTGCTCGCCTTCCGGGTCGGCCGCCCGCTCCGCCACGCCCTGCGCCACCGGCTGCGGATCGCCCGGGTGGTGCCGGAGGCCAGCGGCGTGGTGTCGATCTACGTCACCGGGCGCGACCTCGACCAGCTGCGGGCCCGCGCCGGCCAGTTCTTCCGCTGGCGCTTCCTCGCCGGGGACGGCTGGTGGAAGGCGCACCCCTTCTCGCTCTCGGCGGCGCCGAACGCACGCTTCCTGCGGCTCACCGTCAAGGCGGTGGGCGACGGAAGCGCCGAGGTCCAGCGCCTGGCGCCGGGCACGCGGGTGATGGCCGAGGGACCCTACGGCATCCTCACGGCGCACCGGCGGCGGCGCCCGGGGGTGCTGCTGATCGCCGGCGGCGTCGGCATCACCCCGCTGCGCGCCCTCCTCGAGGAGCTCGGCGGCCGGGGCGCGGTCACCCTGCTCTATCGCGCCAGCAGCTGGGAGGACGTCCTCTTCCGCGCCGAGATCGACGACCTGATGCGGGCCCGCCGCGGCACCGTCCACTACCTCGTGGGCCGCCGGGGCACCCCCGAGCTCGGCGACGACCCGCTCGGCGTCGGCGCGCTGCGCCGGCTGGTCCCCGACCTGCGCGAGCGCGACGTCTTCCTCTGCGGGCCCGCCGGGATGATCCGCGGGGTCCGCGAGGCCCTGGGCCAGCTCGGCGTCTCCGACGAGCAGATCCACGACGAGCGCTTCGCGCTGCTCTGAGCGAGCTGTCGATGATCATCCCCAGGCGCGCCCTCTCCGCCCTCGTGGCCACCGCCGCCGCGGTGGCGCTGCTGGCGAGCTTCCGGACGCCCGACCAGGCCACGCCGCGGACGGCGGGTGTGGCCCGGAGCACGCTGAGCGCGCCGGCCTCCACCGCCCCGCCGGCGGCGCAGGGGAGCACGCCGCCGCCGCCACCGCCGTCGGTCGCGGTCCCCACCGCGACCGCAACCCCCACCGTCGCGCCCCCGGCGAGCGCGCCGCCTCCCACCGCCTCCGCGCCCGCCGCCGCGGCCACTCCGCGCATCCCCACCCCGGCTCCGCCCCCGACCCCCCGGCCAGCGCCGCCGCCGACGCCGCGACCGCAGCCCACCGCGACCCCGGTCGCCGCCTCCGGGTTGCACGACGGCACCTGGACGGGCAGCGACGTGGTCGCCGGCGACGCCTTCCGCAGCTTCGGCGACGTCCAGGTGCAGCTGGTGATCAGCGGCGGCCGGATCACCGACGTGCGGGCGGTGCAGATGCCCACCCACGCCCGATCCGGGCAGATCAGCAGCTCTGCCGGGCCCCAGCTGCGCAGCGAGGTGCTCCAGGCGCAGAGCGCGCGGATCGACACGGTCTCGGGCGCGACCTACACCAGCCAGGCCTACGCGCAGTCGGCGCAGGCCGCACTCGACCAGGCCCGGGCCTGAACCGGAGCTCGTCATGATCGTCCCCGCACGCGCCGCCACCGCCGTCCTCGGCACCATCGCCGCGGTCGCTCTTCTCGCCAGCTTCCGGACGCCGGACACGACCGCGACCCGCGTCGCCGGCCTCCCCGCCGCACCCTCCGGTGACCCGACCCCGGCGGCGCAGCCGGCCGCCGCCGGAGCGGGCACCGCCACCGACCAGGCCGGGCCGGCGGCCTCCACCGCCACGCCGGCGCCGTCGCCCGCCGGCGGCAGCCACCTCAGGGACGGGCGCTACTCCGGCGAGGACGTGAGCATGCGATACGGCGACGTCCAGGTGCGGGTGGTCGTCTCCGGGGGCCGCATCACCGACGTCCAGGCGGTGCAGCTGCCCAGTGATCGCTCCCGCTCCGCGTACATCAGCCAGGTCGCCGGGCCGATGCTCCACGACGAGGTGCTGACGGCGCAGAGCGCCCAGATCGACACCATCTCCGGGGCGACCTACACCAGCGACGCCTACGCCCAGTCGGTCCAGGCGGCGCTCGACCAGGCCCATGCCTGAGCCGCCCACCACGGCGCGCCGGGTCCGCGTCGAGCAGGTGATGGGCACCGCCGTCGGGGTCGACCTCCGCGACCCGGGAGTGCCGGAGCCCGCCCTCGACGGGTTCTTCGGCTGGCTCCGCCAGGTCGACGCCCGCTTCAGCACCTACCGGGCCGGCAGCGAGATCAGCCGCATCGGCCGCGGCGAGCTCGCACCCGGGAGCGCCCACCCCGACGTCCGCGAGGTGCTCGAGATCTGCGAGGAGGTCCGCCGGTGCAGCGGCGGCCTCTTCGCGGCGTGGCGTCCCGACGGCGGGCTCGATCCCTCGGCGGTGGTGAAGGGCTGGTCGGTGGAGCGCGGCGCCCGCCTGCTCGAGGACGCCGGTGCGCGCAACTTCTGCATCAACGCGGGCGGCGACGTGCTGGCGCGCGGCGAGCCCGAGCCGGGACGTCGGTGGCGGGTCGGCATCCGCCACCCGGAGATCGCCGACCGGGTCGCCGCCGTCCTCGGGGTGCGCGACCTCGCCGTCGCCACCAGCGGCACCTACGAGCGCGGCGCCCACATCCTCGACCCCCGCAGCGGCCTGCCGGCGTGCGGGCTGCTGAGCCTGACCGTGGTCGGGCCCAGCCTCACCCTCGCCGACGCCTACTCGACCGCCGCCTTCGTCATGGGCCGCGACGGGGCCTCCTGGATCGCCGGGATCCCGGGCTACGAGGCGTTCGCGGTGACCGCCGAGCACCGCGCCGTGTGGACCGAGGGCTGCCGCAGCCTGCGGGTGCAAGACATGGGCACCTGACCGCGTTTCTTCTTCGACTCTTACGTGGGTGTGGCGGCGCGGGATGCCATACTCGGGATGGACGGTGTCGCGGCGTGACCGCAAGGAAGGAAGGGATGGATTTCTCCGCCAGCCGCGCCTGGGACGAGACCCCGGAGCACGGCTCTGCACCGATCGCGCTGCACAGCGTCGACCTCAGCGTGGTCGTCCCCCTCTACAAGGAGGAGGAGAACGTCGATTACGCCGTCGCCGAGCTCCTCGGGGTGCTCGACACCATGCCCCAGTCGGCCGAGGTCATCCTCGTCGACGACGGCAGCCCCGACGCCACCGGCGCGATGGCGATGGCCTGGCACGACCGCGACCCCCGGGTCCGGGTCATCC